>CAZWVH010000038.1:0-22837 GCA_964636945.1 uncultured Caulobacterales bacterium
ATCACCGGCCGACGCCCACGCCCCCAGCCCCGATCGTTCGTCACAGCGCTGCAATACCCGTCCGCGACACACGCATCCCATTCCGCAAACGTCACCTCAAACCGACCAACGGCGAAACGATCACCAATCGTCACCGTGCGCTGCGGGCCCTCGTCATCATCGCGTCCCTCCTCGCCCGCAGGCGAGCCCATGGTGAACGACCCTGATGGCAGCACCACCATTTCCGGGCAGGCCTCGCATTCCTTGAACAACGCAAAATCGGGCAGGTCTGATGGGTCAGCATCGGCGACCGGGACGCGCACGTCTGAGGGCGTTTCCCGCGCATCCATGAATGCCGTCGCTTGATCCTGTGGCCAGGCGGATCCCACTGCACATGTCATGGCCATTACCAGGCCCGCTAGCAATTCGCGCATGTCTCGCCCCTATCTGTCGCCATCATCGTTGATGACCATAACTACTGGCGCGCTCCGCGTCTTCTTTTGAGTTTGGGGGATTCCCGCGACACCGCAATCAATACGCAACATTATGGATTGCACCTGCAGTCAATGCGCATGGCCGCTGCAGAACCAAGTTACGTCCCGCCCAACTCCGCAAACGGATTGCGCACAGTGAGCGCGCCATCCACCACCAGCCCATCTTGCAGGTCTTGCGTGAAGACCGTGTCGACGTCGGACTCGATGGCGGCGGCGAGACGGTAGCCGGTGGTACTTTTCACTGCGTGGTGATAAGTAATGGATCGGTCCGCGTCAAAACAACAGCAAGGACCAGGGCAAGACAGGGGGAAACAATGCGAAAGCAACAGGGATTGCGCCTCACGGCGCAAGTGTGTGTCGGCGTCTTTGCCGTGTGCGCGTTGAGCGTCGTGGCCGCAATGGCACAGGATTCTCAAGGCGATTTGTCTGCTGAGATCCTGATATTGAAAAAGGAAATTGAATTGTTGGACGCGTTCTTCGGACGCGTGGAAGTGGCATTCACCATTGGCGCCTTCGCCATTACAATATTCGGTGTTTTGGCAAGTATTATGTGGTTTTCGACTCATCTTCGCGCCAATGAAATTTTCAAAACCTCAAAAGAAACCATTGATATTTACAACGAGGCCATGAAACGCATCAGCGAATCGCATATTGAAACCGCGATGCGTTTGCGCATGAAATACAACGAAGAAGCGCAAGAAATCATCGGGCGCACCAGTGGTGGTCGCGGGTTTATCAATACGCCTACGGATTTGTCTCGCCTCGACAGTTTGTATCGCGATATCAAACATTATGAACGCGATGTCGACCAAGCCACCAGTCACAAAGAGCGTCACCGCCTCCATATGACGGCCAATTGCTACTTTATCCTTGGACTTCGCGAACATTACAACAAAGACTATGAACTAGCGATCCAATACTGGGAAAAAGGCAGTGCGGCCAAGGTCGATGAAAGTGACCGGAGCGAAATCCAAGCGATATGTTTGTATTGGGCCGGAATGGCGCGCAACAACCAGGGCAAGTATGGAGATGCGCTCCAGCAATTCGACGCCGCAAAGCGATTGTTGATCTATGATGTCAGCGAGCGTCGGTTCGAGATTGAGCGCATTGAGTTGGAAACGCGCCATTGGAATGTTCATGCGCGGTTGCCCGCCACGATAAACGTACTCACTGATTTCCACAGGATGGTGCAAAACATTGAGGCCAGCCATGCCGGCCAAGAGGATGCAGCATGGGTCGCAGCTAAGATCACTTTTGGCAATGTGTTGCTCTCGGCGCATATGGAGCATGCCAAAGACGGGCAAGGTGCGTTGGAGAATGACCGCGCCTCGGATGTCAGCCGCAAAGAGCATTGGCTCTCGATTGCGCACACGCAATTTCAAGAAGTGGTCGACCGTTTTCAATCGGATGACATCACTGCGCCCATTTGGGCGAAGTTTGGCTTGGCTCAAGTTTTATGGCAAAGCGGTGACGAAGGAAACATACAAAGAGCACGAGAACTATATAACGAAACCAGGAATGTCGCGCATCAAACTTACCTTAACAAGTTTGAAGAACGATCGCGGTTGGTCGCGCTGGCCACTGAGTATATATGCGATTTACGACTAGGCGACGCCAAATCAGCTAAAGACCATTTAACAACAATTCGCAATTTGGTTTCGCAAATCGGAATCGGTGCGCATATCTACTCACAGTTTGTTATGCGCAATGTGGGCGCCGCCGTGTTCAGCAACACCGCCGAAGAGCAGTTTCGCGCGGTCTTTGGCGAATAGCGGCTAAGCGCCGCCCCACCTTGTCATCAACGCCTCGACGTCGGGGCGGGGACGCTCAAAGGCTTCGGCGTCGGTGGAGCCCAGATAGATGTAGCCGGCCACGCGTTCGTGCGCGTCGAGACCAAAGGCGTCCAGCACAGCCCGATCATAGGCGTACCACTCCGTCAGCCATTGGCCGGCATAGCCCATGGCGTGGGCGGCGATGAGCAAGTTCTGGCACACTGCGCCGGCCGACAGGATCTGTTCCCATTCGGGGATCTTCGCATGCGGCTGTGCTGTGCTGACCACCATGACCACCACCGGTGCGCGGGTGAAACGTGTGCGCTCCAGCTCCAAGCGTGGCGCACCGACGTTGTGAGGATTGGCGTTTTGCCAGGCCTTGACCAGCACTTCACCGGCTCGTGCGCGCGCTTCGCCCTCAAACACCACAAACCGCCAGGGCGCGAGTTTGCCGTGATCAGGAACCCGCGCGGCGATAGTGAACAGTTTCGATAATTCGCGCTCAGTCGGGCCGGGTTCGGTGAGTTTGGCCGCGGGAGTCGAGCGCCTCCGGGCCAGCAACTCCACTGTGCGCGGACGGGATTGGGCGGCCAGGGGGCTTGAGCTTTTGGCTTGAGGTATAACTGCTGTAGTGTTCATCGTTCGCGTTCGCATTTGGGTGAGACAACCGGCGCTTACCACATCATGTTGTGTTCGTGGACGGATAAGTCAGCGTTAAGGCCCGCAACATATGTCGATCGAGGACCAAACTGCACAGGACCAGTCTCCCACGCCGGCCGACCGGCGGCGCGAACGCGTGCGCAATGAGATTATCTCAGCCGCCGAACACGTGTTCGCTGACAAGGGTTATGAAGGCCTGTCCATGCGTCGGATTGCCAAGCAAATCGACTATTCCCCGGCTGCAATCTACAAATATTTTCCGTCCAAAAGTGATCTGATCATCTGTATTCGCGAGATGTTTTTTGAGCGCCTGCTCCGCCGCCTTGACGAGGTGGTGGAGGAAGACTGGACGCTGGCGTGTGCGCGCGACGCCCTGCGCGCCTATATCGACTGCGGTCTGGAGGAGCCCAACCATTATCGCATCGCCTTCATGGCCGAGGGCGTTGATCCGCCCGGCCCGGGCAGCCTTGCCATGGAGGCGGGCGGGCGGTTGCGCGACATGGTTCAAGAGGGCATGGACCTGGGCCATTTCGCCCAGGCCGATCCCGGCATTGCCGCCAAAGCTACATGGGCGGCGGTGCACGGGCTCACGCTCCTGCTGGCGGATATGCCCAGCTTTTCCGAGCCGCCCAATCCCGCCGACGATCCGTTTGCCAGCGCCGCGGATCGCGAAGCGCTGATCGATTTTCAGGTAAGTCTGATCATTCGTGGATTGTGCGCAGGGTCAGACGCCGACAGTCCGATTTGAGCCAAAGTTAACAATGTTCACTTTTTGAAGACTGTTTGCAGTTTTGTCTTGCCAAGTTGGCGCCACCACACGATATCGCCCCTATCGCACAGACCATTGGGGCGCCCATGATACCGCCGTTGAAGTTTACGATTTTGGCATTCGCGTTGGTGTGTTCTCTCGGATCGGTCTTATCCGGACCCACTGCCTCGGCGCAGGACGATCTGTTGCCCGTTGCGGTGCTTGAAGCTGACTATCAAGCCGCTGCGGAGATTAGCGAGAGCTATGCCGGTGTGGTTCAGGTGCGCCGCGAAAGCCGCCTGGGGTTTGAAACGGGCGGTCTAGTCGCAGCCGTGCACGCAGATGTGGGCGAAGGGGTGGCGCAAGGCGACCTCTTGGCCGAACTCGACCTGCGCGCTTTGCAGGCCGAACTGGATGTGGCCAGAAGTGGCGTGGAAGAAGCGCAAGCGGCGGCAAACTTGGCCGCAGCAACCGTGCGCCGGCAGGAAGAATTGCTCAAGGGCGGCCATATTTCGCAACAGGCGCTCGATGAAGCCAACGCCAACGCCGGTGTTGCGAATGCCCGCGTGCAGGCCGCTGAGGCGCGCCGGGCGCAAGTGGAAACGCGTTTGACACTCGCCCAACTCACCGCGCCCTATGATGGCGTGATCACCGCGCGCCATGTGGATGAGGGTGATGTGGCCGGACCAGGTGCGCCGATCTTGAGCCTTGCTGAGGGTGGCGCCGTGGAGTTTTCTGTCGGCTTGCCCGTCGAACAGGCTCGCCGACTCACGGCGGATAAAGAGTATGTCATCACGGTGAATGGACAGTCCGCGCGGGTCAAACTGCGTGCGCAGACCGGCTTGGTTGATCAGGGTTCGCAAACGGTCTTGGCGGTGTTCGACGTCAATGACACTGAGATTGCGCCGGGACAAGTGGCGCGTTTGCAGTTGAGTAGTTTGGTGGACTCGAAGGGCTTTTGGGCGCCGCTGGAGGCATTGTCCGAGGGGCGTCGCGGGCTATGGACTGTGTTCACTGTGCGCCAAGCGGCGGATGGCCAAGGTCACGAGTTGGAGCGCCGGACGGTCGAAGTTTTGTACACCGAGCAAGATCGGGCCTATATCCGCGGCGCCGTTGAGGACGAAGAAATGTTCGTTGCGCGCGGATTGGATCGGGTTGCGCCCGGCCAGCGGGTGACGCCGCGTGCCGTTGATATCGGCGATGCCGGCGCGATTTCCACCGCTGCCCTGCTTGATGAAGCGGACGAAGAGCCGTCACCGCATCGTTAAACGTAACGCCCGCACGATAGGTCGGCCAGGAGGCCTGCATGACCACGTTATTCACCACCCGTCCGCGCCTCGCGATTTTGGCGGTGATGTTGATTTTTGCCGCCGGCGTGGGCGCCTTCATCACCATGGGGCGTCAAGAAGATCCGACCCTAATTGAGCGCTACGCCATCGTGGTGACGCCCTTTCCCGGCGCCTCTGCAGAACGGGTCGAAGCGTTGGTGGCCGAGCCGTTGGAAAGCCGAATATTGGAGTTGGCTGAGATTAAGCGTGTGCGCTCGACCCTGCGCGCCGGCACCTCCCAAATGGAAATCGAATTGCGCGAGGACTTGTCGGCATCCCAAGTGGATCAGGCTTGGTCATTGGTGCGCGACCAAGTGGATTTGGCCAGTCAGGCTTTTCCGCCCGGCGTTGGACCGAGCGTCGTGGACCGGCAGTATATCGGCGCGGCGACAATGATTGTGGCGTTAAGCTGGGAAGATGGTCGCGATGACACATTGGGGTTGATCACACGTCTGGCGCGTGATCTCGACGATCGCCTGCAAACCATGGATGGCACCGAGGAAACCCGCCTATTTGGCGTGGCGGAGGAAGAAATCCGCGTCTTGGTGGATCGCGATAAACTGTGGGCCTTGGGCTTAACGGTGAGCGATTTGGCGGCCCGCCTCCAAGCCTCCGACGCCAAAGCGCCAGCGGGCCAAGTGCGGGCCGACAACGTCAATTTGGGTGTTGAGGTGTCCGGCGAGCTTGATTCGCTCGGTCGCGTCCGCGGCGTGACGGTGAAGCAAGGACCGCAAGGGCGCACTGTTCGGCTGGGTGATGTCGCGGCGGTGGAAAAGGGTGTGCGCACGCCGCCCACATCGATCGCGCACGTCAACGGCGATCGCGTGGTGATGGTCGCAGCATATTTGCAGCCGGGCCTGCGCGTGGATCAATGGACAAAGGCCGCCCGTCAGGTTGTGCAAGAGTTTCAGTCCAGTCTGCCACGCGGCGTGAGCGCCGATATTGTGTTTGAACAGAACCGGTATGTGAAGCAGCGGCTCAATGGACTGGCGCAAAATCTGGGTTTTTCCGTGCTGTTGGTCTTTGCGGTTTTGCTGCTGGCCATGGGCTGGCGTGCGGCTTTGATTGTGGGCGCTGCGCTTCCACTCACCGTTTTGATGGTGATCACTTTCATCAGCGCTTCGGGCAATCCACTGCATCAGATGTCGGTCACCGGGATCATCATCGCGTTGGGCCTATTGATCGATAATGCGATCGTCATGGTTGACGAAATCCGCCTTAAGCGTGCGCGCGGCGCTGATGCACTGACAGCGGTTGATCGCTCCACGCGCCATCTGTTCGCTCCGCTTCTGGCGTCCACGGCCACCACCATGCTCGCTTTCGCTCCCATCGCCATGATGAGCGGTTCGGCCGGCGAATTTGTGGGCAGCATGGGACTGTCAGTGATTTTCGCTGTTGGATCGTCGCTGTTTTTATCGCTGACCATCATTCCCGCCTTGTCCGCCTGGTTCGACCATGCGCCCCGTGAGGATGGCAAAACCTCCATTTGGCGCGACGGGTTGTCGCCCAAATGGCTTGCTTGGCTCCATAAGCAGTTGGTGCGCACGGTTGTCCGCGTTCCGTTTGTGGGTATCGCTTTGGGTCTGTCGGCTCCCGTGGCGGGATTTGTGATGGCCTCCACGCTGCCCATGCAGTTCTTCCCCCCGACGGACCGCGACATGTTCCAACTGGAAGCGATCCTGCCCCCGGAGGCGTCCATCGCGGAGACGCGCCGTCTGGTGCGCGAGATCACCGAGGTTGTGGAGGCTCACGAGGAAGTCACGCAGGTAAGCTGGGTGATGGGCGAGCAACCGCCGCGCACCTATTACAATGTGAGCGGTGAGGGCGCCGGCCAACAGAACTTTGCGGCCGGATGGGTGCGCACCAAAAGCCCTGAGGCCACCCGCACCCTTGTGACTGAGCTGCAATCCACCCTTCGCGCGCAATTTCCCGAAGCACGGATATTGGCCTTGCCGTTCGCCCAAGGCCCGCCCGTTCCTGCACCGCTGGAACTTTATGTGTATGGCCCAGACTTCCAGGTATTGAGCGAATTGGGCGATGACATTCGTGCGCTGATGGCGGCGTCTGAGAATGTGACCTACACCACGGCAGGCTTGCGCTTGGGCGCACCTGTGGCGCGGGTGCAGGCCGACGAAGCGCAAGCGGCGATTGTCGGGCTGAGTCTGACAGAATTGGCGGGATTGGTGCAGTCTGATTTGGATGGCGCGGTGGGAGGCAGTGTTCTCGAAGGCGCGGAGGATTTGCCCGTTCGTGTGGTGTTGCCCGATGAGTCTCGGGCCGATCTGTCAGCAGTTCGTGGAAAAATCTTGCCCGGTCAAAATGGCGCCGCCACGCCGCTCAGCGCGCTGGGCGGCATCACCCTTGAACCGGAAGCCGCCACCATTGTTCGCGATAATGGCGAGCGGGCCAATGTGATTTACGGCTTCATCGACCCATTTTCGTTGCCCGCCGTCGCGCTAAGCGACTTTCTCGCCCGCCTGGAGGCCAGCGATGTCGTCATCCCTGAAGGATATCGTTTGCGCATCGGGGGGGACGCCGAGCAGAGCGGCAACGCCATCGGACAATTGTTTGGCGCGGCTGCGCCATTGTTGGTGCTGATGATGGGGGCATTGGTCCTGGCGTTCAATTCATTCCGATTTGCTGGCGTGGTGGCGTTGGTTGGGATTCAATCCGTAGGCTTGGCGATGTTGGGCGTTTGGGCTTTTGGTCAGCCCAACGGCTTCATGGCCATTGTGGGCGCCATGGGCCTGGTGGGATTGGCGATCAATGGATCGATCGTGGTGCTGTCCGCGTTGCGTAGCAATGACGACGCCGCCAACGGGGACCGGAGCGCCATCGTGGACACCACCATGGACGCAACTCGCCATATCGTGGCCACGACGTTCACCACGATTGGCGGTTTTATTCCGCTGATTGTGTCGGGAGACTCGTTCTGGATGCCATTGGCCACGGCTATCGCCGGCGGCGTCGGGGGTTCAGCGATTTTGGCCCTTTATTTCACACCAGCCGTGTTTTCGGTTATGGCCAAACGGCGTCGGTCGCATGCCGCACGCGACACAGAGCAAGCGCTCCCCGCAAGCACGATTGAGGCGACACCCTAAATGTCATCAATGTCGGATGGATCGAAAGCCGCCGCCCCATCGGCGACCCGCGGACCGTGGCGGATTCACGCCATGGCCACGGCCTTTGAAAACCCCTGGATCCGGGTTGACGCCCATGATGTGACCAATCCCGCAGGAGAGCCGGGCCATTACGGCGTGGTGTCATTCAAAAACTTGGCCATCGGCATACTGCCGATTTTCGAGGATGGTTCGGTGGTGCTGGTGGGCCAGTATCGGTTTCCGCTCGACGCCTATAGCTGGGAATTGCCAGAGGGCGGGGGAGCCATTGATGTGGACCCAATGGCGAGCGGACAACGCGAATTGCGCGAAGAAACGGGGCTATCCGCCGGCTCGTGGCGTAAAATTCTGGACATGCATCTGTCCAACAGCATCACCGATGAACGTGCGATCTGTTATTTGGCGACGGACTTGGAAGAGGGCGAGGCTGATCCAGAACCTGACGAAGTTCTTGACATCAAAAGGGTTTCGTTCCGCACATTGTTAGAGGATGTGATTTCCGGACGCATTACCGACTCCCTTACAGTGGCTATGGCGCTGCGCGCACACCACATGGCGGTGGAGGATGAGTTGCCGGAGCGTCTGGCGACCGCGATGTTGAGGAAAAGGTGACCCATGACTGAGGCGTCTTTGCGCAAAGCCGCCCCCACAGGTGCGGCGAACTCATCCATTTGGCTGGCCTTACGCAGCGAGGCTGACCGCGCCCAAACGGCCGAGCCGAGTCTTGGTGATTTGGTGCGCGATATTGTGTTGTCGCGACCCGCATTCAATGAGGCGCTCGAAGCGCTGCTGGTCTGGAAAATCGGCTCGGCCGCGGGGCGTGAGGGGCTTGGACAGTCGGTAATCGGGGATGTGCTGTTGCGCGATCCTGAAATCGCCCGTGCTGCGGAAATCGACCTAGAGGCGGTCTATGAGCGCGATCCGGCTTGTCGGTCGGCGCTTCAGGCATTTTTGTTCTTCAAGGGCTTCCACGCCATCCAGGGTCACAGGATTGCGCATCGGCTGTGGCTCGATGGTCGGCACTTGCTGGCGTACCGGGCGCAAAGCGTGGTCAGTGAGCGTTTCGCCGTCGACATCCATCCTGCAGCCCGCATTGGACGTGGGGTGATGATCGATCACGCCACAGCTGTGACCATCGGCGAAACGGCGGTTGTGGGCGATGATTGCTCGCTTCTGCACGAAGTGACGCTGGGCGGCACGGGGGTGAAGGATGAAGATCGCCATCCCAAGATCGGCCGTGGCGTGTTGATTGGCGCGGGCGCGAAAGTGCTGGGCAATATCGACGTGGGCGACGAAGCGAAGATCGCCGCTGGGTCCGTTGTGCTTTCCCCCGTGGCGGCGCACTGCACGGTGGCGGGCGTGCCGGCCAAACCTGTGGGCGGTCCGTGCGCTGAACCGGCCCGTCGCATGGACCAAACCCTCAAAGACGCTTAACAGACCACAGGACGCGATGTTGGTCTGATAGGCGAACAAGTGCACCAAACATCAGAACGCGGTATGATGTGGATCTGTCCGCATCCCAGCCGCGCTCATGGCTTATGAACGGACGCTCGAAAGTAGGAGGTTGAGATGGAACCGGAGGAGCAAGAACGGCTGACCGAGTTTTTAAAGGTTCGGCTCAATCCCAAAACCGAGCTCAAGTTTTCAAAGTCAGGCAATGAGGACGACCCCGAGGACCAAGCTGAAGCCGAGTTGTGGATCGATGGCGCGCCGAAAGGCTGGGTGCGCCGGGACGATGAAGACCCCGACGATATCTCGTATTCGGTGGGCTTCACGTTCAAAACTGACAATTCGCTGAACGCGGCCGAGGATCGGTTGCGTGAACTGCTCAATCCCGCAATTTCACTGCGTAAGCGTCCCTCGCTCGGTCGCACGCAAATTGACGATTCGGTCGAGCTTTATGTGGGACCTGAATTTATGGGTTTGTTGTATTGTGAGGATGGACGCGGGGGTCTGACGGAATACACGGTGGAAATTCAGATTCTGTCAGACGACTTGGAAGATGAGGTTGAATAATCCGTGTTGTTGGTCGCGCAATTCATGGCGTTCGCCGTGCGGTTGCAGTTGAAAGCAAATGCTGGCGGTTTCGTCGCAAAGCAAAAGACTTCGTCAACCTGATTTGTATACATTCCAAGACATCGATGAACCCCATTTATCGGTAAGCACCTTGGCCGCCATGCGATCGCATGGCGGCCGCTTCGTGTTTGCGTGTGACGTACTCAACGGCTGTTCTTGACGTTATGTTCGGCCACGCCGAGCGCATCGGCCAATCGAGTTTGCGCCGCGCCTGGCCGCAAGGGCTTTTGCTGACTGGAGTGCGGCGCCCAGCCTGTTATCCAAATGATGTCGAAAGTGGCAATGAGTTTTCCGTCAGCGTCGGCGTGGCGTTGCTGATAATCCGCCAACGCCGCCAGTAATACGCGCCGAGCAAGCGGCGCGCGTGTGCGTTCTGTCATGGCTGCGGTTTCGCCCATGGCGCGCAAATCCTGAAATAGGCGGAACGGGTCGGCGTAGCGCACGGTCAGGCGGTCTCGGTCTGTAACCGGTAAGGCAAAACCGGCCCGCTGCATCACGCCGGCCATATCCATGGCGTCAGCGGTGGGGGCGATGCGAAAGCCCGCGCCGCCTGTCAGCTCAGTTTCAGCCCGATAAAGACATTCACGCAGCTCCCGCAGGCTGGCGCCGCCCAACATGGCCGCCAAAAAAAGTCCATCAAGCTGTAGGCTGCGGCGGATTTGCACCAGTGCGCCCACCAAATCATTGACCGAATGGAGGTTGAGCGGGCTGACCACGAGGTCAAAGCTTTGATCCGCGAAGGGGAGGCGCTCTTCGTCACCCACTACCCCCCAGGAGGCGCCCCCCGCCGTCAAGTCCAGGCTGGTCATCCAATTGAACTGCGCCGCGGGTTCGGCCGCCAATTGTGCGACCGCCTGGCGGAAGGCGCCGCCGCCGCCCAGCTCCAGCGCCGTGGAAAAGGTTCGGCGAATGGCGCTCAACCGGTCTAACATGTCGTCCACCACGTGATCGCGAAGAAAATGGCGGTGTCCGGCGCGCAAAGCGCGGGCCTTGCGCATGGCCACAATGCGGCGATCAAAGATGTAAGGGACCGACGCCGCGGAAGTGGGCGGCGCTCCGTCAGGGGAAGGAGGCGTTGTCATGTTTGCAGATATGGCGGCGTTGCGGCCGGCGGCCAAGCATTCGGCCCAGCGGCTGGGAGCATGGCTTGCCGATTTGGCGCTGCCGCCCACCTGCCCAATCACGGATCAGCGCGTGAGATGCGCGGGCCAGCTGTCCGGTCAGGCTTGGAGCAAATTGTCGTGGATTACACCGCCATGGTGCGTCCGATGCGGATTTCCCTTTCCCTATGATCAGGGCGATGGCGCGTTTTGCGGGCCCTGTTTGTCGCGTGCGCCGGTCTACGATCATTTACGTTGCAGCCTTGCTTATGATGACGCGAGCAAGCCCTTGGTCTTGGCCATGAAACACGGTGGCCGAATGGAAATGCTTTCCGTGTTTGGTCGATGGATGGCCCATGCAGTTGGCGATATTCAGTTTACCGCTCCTCCTGTGATTATCCCTGTTCCGTTGCATCACCGGCGATTGCGTCATCGTCGATACAACCAATCAGCCCTATTGGCGCACGCGCTTGCCAACGCCATGGGCGCGCAACTGGACGCCATTTCGCTCTTGCGCCATCGCGCCACGCCCAGCCAAGGCGGGCTGAGCGCGCAGGGCCGCGCGCGCAATGTGGCTGGCGCGTTTTCAGTCCGCGATTGCGCAAAAGAAAAGCTGAGAGGCGCGTCTGTTGTATTGGTCGATGATGTGTTCACCACGGGAGCAACACTGACTGCGTGCACCCGGGTCCTTAAGCGCGCTGGCGTGACCAGCATAAACGCAGTGACGCTGGCGCGCGTTGTGCGCGAACGCACAAGCGTTATCTCTTAACGGTGAAAGGAAGGCAGCTCCCATGGCCCAGGTGGACATCTACACCAAACCCATGTGCTTTTTTTGTATGCGCGCCCGGTCGCTGTTGGAGAAGAAAAACGTGGCGTTCAATGAAATTCATGCCGGTTTTGACCGTGGCAAGCGTGAGGAGATGATCCAGCGCTCGAAGGGTCGCATGACCTATCCCCAAATTTTCGTGGGTGATGTGCATGTTGGCGGATGTGATGAACTCTTATCACTGGAAAAAGCTGGCAAGCTCGACGCCTTGCTTGGATTGGACGGATCACAATGATCGATGCTGCAAAAACCGTGAGGGCGGGTTTGGTTCAGCTGCGTTCCGGCGTTGATGTCGCCAAGAACATCGAGGCCGCCAGCGGGCTCATTCGCGAGGCGGTCGACGCGGGGGCGCAATTGGTGGTCACGCCCGAGGCGACGAACATTGTGCAGCGCGACAGCGCGCAGCAAGCCGACGCCGTGAGCGCTCCGGAGCAAGACCCCGCACTCCAAGCTTTTCGCCGGTTGGCGCGCGAACTGAGCGTTGTGTTGATCGTTGGCTCCTTGATGCAGCGCTCTGACGATGGTCGTGTCGCCAATCGTTGCTATGTGATCAGCTCAGATGGCGTCGTGAGCGCGCGCTATGACAAAATCCATCTGTTCGATGTCACCGTGGCCGCCGACGAAAGCTATTTTGAATCGCGATCCGTCGAGCCGGGCGCGCGAGCCGTGGTGGCCTCCACGCCCTGGGGCGGGGTGGGGCTGAGCGTGTGCTATGATTTGCGCTTTGCCGGCCTCTACCGCGACCTGGCGAAAGCTGGAGCGAACATGATTGTGGTTCCCGCTGCATTCACACGTCACACCGGCCGCGCGCATTGGGAGATTCTGCTGCGGGCGCGGGCGATCGAAACTGGCGCTTACATATTGGCGCCTGGTCAAGGTGGACGGCATGAAGACGGCCGGGCCACTTGGGGCCACTCCATGATGGTCGATCCATGGGGCGAAATTGTTGCGCAATTGGACCATGAGGAGCCCGGCGTGCTGGTCGCCGACTTGGATCTGGCCAAGGTCAATGCGGTGCGAACAAAGATCCCCTCGCTGAAGCATGAACGTCCCTTTGCTTCAGCCCAAACACGTGACGAGTTGATTGAATGATCCGGTATGCGTTGGTGTGTGAAAGCAAACATGAGTTTGAAGCGTGGTTCGCCAGCTCGGACGCCTATGACCAGCAAGTTTCAGCCGGTTTGGTCACATGCCCCCTGTGTGAGAGCACAAAAGTTGCGAAACAAATCATGGCCCCAGCGGTGGCCGGGACGCGCAAGTCGGCGTCAACGCAACAAGCGCTCGCTGAACTGGCTGGACGCATTCGCAACCATATTAAACACACGCATGACTATGTGGGCGACCGCTTTGCAACCGAAGCTGCTGCGATGCATGAGGGCGAGATGGTGCAGCGCCCAATCTATGGCGAAGCCACAGTAGATGAAGCCAAGGCATTGAAAGAAAAGGGCGTTCCTGCGGTTCCGCTACCAAAAGAATTTGTTCCGACGCCGCCGAAAAAATTGAACTGAACTTAGCCGGTCGACTCGGCCCTGATCTTGCCGCATGAGAGTGCTTGAACGTTCGCGCGCCTGGTTAGAGGGAGTTCAGACATGATTTCACGGGTGATCGTTATCGCATTTGCGATCATGGCGGCGGTGACGCCTGCCTCAGCATTGGACCCACAGCGCTGGGAGCGCGACGTCCAATTGATTGAACGCGGTGTGATTCAAGCCTTAGACGCTGAGTTTTTGCGGTCGGATAAGCGCGAAGACTGGCGCGATTATTCAGCAGCCTTCCGCCAAGGCATTGAGCGTTTTGAAGGTGTAATCGACCCTGTGTCCTTCCAGATCATGTTGGAAATCCATCGCCAACTGGAATTCGACTTTGGTGAGATTGAAAAGACCGAGCGGTGGCAAGACGCGAGTTTCTATCTGCGCAACAAGTTTGGTCTGGTCTCGTTTACGCTCAACGCCGCGGTCTAAGCCGCGGTTGAGGCACTGGGGCGTGTGGCGGTCATCAAATAATTGACCGAGGTGTCGGTTGAGATCGACCACGCGCCGGTGAGCGGATTGTACGACATCCCCACCGGCCGCTCGACCAGCATACCCTGACGCTCGAGCGGGGTGCGTGCTTCATCTGGCTTGACCAGCTTTTGAAAGTCGTGCGTGCCGCGCGGCAGCCAGCGCAGCACATATTCCGCGCCAACGATCGCCAAGGCGAAGGCTTTGGCCGTGCGATTGATGGTGGCCAGAATCATAACCCCACCAGGCTTTGTCAGCTGAGCGCAGCTGGATAAAAATGCGTCAGGGTCGGCCACGTGCTCCACAATCTCTAGCGCCAAGACCACATCAAATCGCGGTGCACTGTCGGCGAGCAATTGCTCAGCGGTTGTGCACCGATAATCGATATCCAATTGAGATTGCGCCGCGTGCACTTTTGCGACTTCAATGTTGACTGACGACGCATCCACGCCCGTGACCGATGCGCCAAGGCGCGCCATGGGTTCGCTCACCAGGCCGCCGCCACAGCCAATGTCCGCCAAGCGCAATCCTTCAAACGGTCGTTGGGCGGTTCGCTCAACGCCAAGATGCCGGGACACTTCATTGCGAATGTGCGCCAATCGCGTGGGATTAAAGACGTGAAGCGGCTTGAATTTTCCCAATGGATCCCACCATTCGTCGGCCATGCGTTCGAATTTCGCAATCTCATTGTCCAGGCGGCTTGAGGGCGCTTTCGGTTCGGCGGATGACTGGCGTGCGGCAATCGACATGGCTACGGCTCTCCGGCTCCATTGGTTGATTCATGTGTTGCACATTTGCATCACACGGCTTTCCCGTTGATATACACCCCAGCCAGTACAAAGCGACAGACCGGACGGGGCGCATGCAGCGCGTGGTGATGAAATTTGGCGGCACGTCGGTGGGGGATCTCGCGCGGATTGATCGGGTTGCCCGCCTGGTGGCGCATGAGGCTGAGGCGGGAGCCAAAATTGCGGTGGTGGTCTCGGCCATGGCTGGCGAGACTGATCGCTTATTGGCGTTGAGCCAAGGCGACCACGGAACGAATACTATTGACTATGCAGATGAGCGCGACGCGATCCTCGCTTCGGGCGAGCAAGTGAGCGCTGGGCTTTTGGCCATCGCGCTGCGTCGACGGGGCTTGCCGGCGCGCTCATGGACTGGTTGGCAGGCTGGCGTGCGCACTGACGCCGGTCACGGCCACGCTCGGATTTCAGCGATCGACGCCGATGGCCTTCGTTCAGCTGTGGACAGTGGCGAAATCGCGGTGGCGTGCGGCTTTCAGGGGTTAAACGCCGCCGGACGCATCACCACGCTCGGTCGTGGCGGATCGGATGTGAGCGCAGTGGCCCTAGCGGCGGCGTTGAATGCGGAACGTTGCGATATCTATACAGACGTGGAGGGCGTGTTCACCACCGACCCACGGATCGAACGGCGCGCGCGACTGATCGAAAAAATCACCTATGAGGAAATGTTGGAGCTTGCGTCCATGGGCGCAAAAGTGCTCCACACCCGGTCGGTGGAGTTGGCCATGGCGCGCAACGTTCGGTTGCGGGTCTTATCCAGTTTTTCAGAGCCGGGCCAATCGCGATTGGGCACGCTGATCTGTAGTGAGGATGCAACCATGGAGCGCCGCGTCGTTAATGGGATCGCCTATACACGCGATGAGGTGCGCGTGACGCTGTTCGGCGTGCCCGATCAGCCTGGATCAGCTGCGGCCATTTTTGGGGAACTCACAGCGGCGGGCGCGAATGTGGACATGATCGTACAGAGCCCATCGGCGACGGAAGGTTTGGCAAACATTGCATTTACCGTGGGGCGCGGCGATCATGAACGCGGTGTCGCTGCGTTAGAGGCCGCGCGCGATCGTTTGGGATATTCGCGTCTGGAAGCCCTGACAGAACTCGGCAAGGTGTCCGTGGTTGGTCTTGGGATGCGCTCCCACGCCGGTGTGGCGCAGACCATGTTTCAGGCGTTGGCGTCCAAGGGGGTGTCGATCAAAGGGATTTCAACGTCGGAAATCAAAATTTCAGCACTGATCGACGCGGATTATGTGGAATTGGCGGTGCGGGTTCTGCACGCCGCCTTTGAGTTGGACAAGAACTAGTTGGACGCAGTGATGAAATTTGCGTTCAACAAGCGATTGGATTGATAGCACGCGGTGTATTCCACCTCCCCCTCCGCCGCCGCCGCCCGCCGGTTGATGCGGCAAATCCGCGAAATCATGGCGGAACAGGCGAATGCGCAGGAGCGCTTGGACCGCTTTGTGCGGGTCATCGCGTCTAGCCTGGTAGCCGATGTGTGCTCTGTATATTTGCGTCGTGACGGGGGCGAGCTTGAACTCTACGCCACGGTGGGCTTGGCGCCGGAGTCGGTTCACGTCACCCGATTGGCTCCCAATGAAGGGTTGATTGGCGCGGTGGCGAAGGCCGCTGAGCCGTTGAACCTGGTGGATGCATCGACCCACCCGGCATTCTCCTATCAGCCCCAGACCCGTGAAGAGGAACTCACCACATTTTTGGGCGTGCCCATGCTGCGCGGGGGGCGTTTGCTGGGTGTTCTGGCGATCCAAAACCGGATCCGACGGGTTTATGACGAAGAGGAAATCGAGGCCCTGCAAACAGCGTCCATGGTCCTCGCCGAAGTGATGACGGACATCTCCGCCGCGGACGGAGATGAACTCAGCGGAATTGAAGTGCGCCCCAGCAGCGCGCTGCACATTGCGGGCCGTCCGCTGGCGGAGGGCTTAGCCATTGGGCAGGCGGTCAAGCACGAGTTACACGTTTCCGCCGCGCGGCTCATTGCTGATGATCCTGACGCGGAGTCGGATCGACTTGAACGGGCCATCAAGGCGCTGCGCGAGTCCATTGATGCGCTGTTGGCTGGCCGGGGCGCTGTGTTGGCGCCGCAGCCGCGCGAAGTGCTCGAAGCGTATCGGATGATCGCCCATGATCGGGGGTGGCTTGAGCGGCTCATGGACGCCGCCAAATCAGGCCTGACTGCGGAAGCTGCGGTGGAGCGCGTGAGAAACGAACATCGCGCGCGGCTGGTCAAGTCCCGCGACGTTTATCTGCGCGAACGGCTGCATGATCTCGAGGACTTGGCCGACCGGCTTTTGCAGCATTTGGCGAACGAAAATGGTGCGGTTCAACCTCCTGAAGAGTTGCCTGAAAATGCGATTCTTGTGGCGCGCACAATTAGCCCCGCGGCTTTGCTGGAGTTTAATTATGAGCGCCTGAAGGGCGTCCTGCTCGAAGAGGGTGCGCCCACCAGCCACGCGGTGATCGTGGCCAAGGCCTTGTCCATACCCGTGGTGGGACGGCTTGAGAATGTACTCGACCACGTGGAAACCGGCGATGACATCATCATGGATGGAGCCTTGGGAGAGGCGCATATTCGCCCGACGTCCGAAACCTTTCGCCTGTTTGAAAAACGCATTCAACGCTCGGGCGAGCGGCGCGCGGCGTTTGAAAAGCAACGCGAAGAACCCGCCCGTACGCTCGACGGAACGCGCGTGCACCTCATGCTGAATGCAGGATTGCGTGTGGATTTGGCGCAGCTGGAGCGGACCGGGGCTGATGGAATTGGGCTGTTTCGTACGGAATTTCAGTTCATGATTTCCGAAACCATGCCGCGTTTGGCCGCCCAACGCGCATTGTATTCCGCCGCGCTCGACGCTGTGGGAAACGACAAAGTCTGTATCTTCCGGACATTGGATTTGGGTGGCGACAAAATCCTTCCCTATGTGGACATTGAGCGTGAGGAAAATCCCGCCATGGGCTGGCGAGCGGTGCGCATGGGGTTGGATCGGCCAGGCTTAATGCGATACCAGCTGCGCGCGCTCATCGCCGCGGCGGCAGATCGCACGTTGATGGTCAATTTTCCCTTACTCGCCACGGTGGATGAATTCCGGCGCGCCCGCGCGTTGGTGCACCGCGAGCTGGAGCTGGCGGAGCGGCGCGGACGGCCTGTCCCCCATAGTCTGAAAATCGGCGCCATGATTGAAACACCGGCCATGGTCTACCAGCTCGACGCCCTGTTGGACGAGGTGGATTTCGTCTCCGTGGGCGCGAATGATTTGCTTCAGTTCTTTTTTGCCGCCGATCGGGGCAACCCGCATTTGGCCGACCGTTACGATCCGCTTAGTCCGCCTGTGCTACGGCTTTTGAGTCAGATTGCGGCGACCTGCCGGCAGAGCGAAGCACCGGTGACCGTGTGCGGTGAAATCGCCGGCCGACCACTGGAAGCCATGGTGCTTATCGCACTGGGATATACCAGGTTATCCATGCCCGCATCGGGGATTGGACCGGTGAAACGCATG
The DNA here is from genome assembly GCA_964636945.1 of uncultured Caulobacterales bacterium. Taxonomy (GTDB): domain Bacteria; phylum Pseudomonadota; class Alphaproteobacteria; order Caulobacterales; family Maricaulaceae; genus CAZADA01. The sequence goes on from CAZWVH010000038.1 coordinate 18,421, forward strand.
GTTTTAGGCCTTGATGCGGGGCGTGCGGCAGAGGCGGTTCAAGCTCTCATGCACTCGCGCGCGCCAAGCGTGCGCGGGGAGCTGAAGGAAGTCGCACAAAGACTGAAACTCTCATTGTAATGGAAGCCCGATTCGGCATTATATAAACACAATCCTAGTTAAATTTAATTTGATTCTATGCCACCCGTAAATTTCGCCGGAGGTCGGAGGAAAGATGGAAGAAAGCGCCGGTGAACGCCTTGCCATCGCGCGCCAAGCGTTGGGCTTGTCCTTAGAGGACATTGCGGCGCGAACGCGGATCCGGCGCGATTTTCTCGATGCGATCGAAGCGATGGACATGCGCGATCTGCCAGAACGGCCTTATGTGGCTGGCTTTGTTCGCGCGTTTGCCGGTGAAGTGGGGCTCGATGCTGACGAAATCGTCGAGCAGTTTAGCTCCGAGACTGCTCCACAACGATTGCACACGCCAAAACCACTGCGCTCATTTGTGTTTCCCATGCAAGCCGCGCGCATGATGCTCGTGATTGCGGGCGCTGCTGGACTGACCTTTGGCATTGTTTGGGTGGGGATGTCGCCACAACAGCCCGATACGCTGCACGATATTCCGCCAGTTCCAGAAGCGCTCCATGCTTGGGTCGCCGCCCAACCGGGTTCGGCGGAGGGCGAACGGGCATTTGCGGCATTGACGTTGGCTGAAGCGCCACGGCTGACCTTGCGTGCGCGAATTCCCACATTTTTGGAAGTCAGAGACCCAACCGGGCGACGTCTCTATTCGGGTGAATTGCGCCGCGGGGCCACATACACGCTGCCTGCATTGCCAGGCGTCACGGTTTCAGCCGGCAATGGCGGCGGTGTGGAGATCATGAGCGGCTCACAGTCCATGGGCCTGCTCGGACGGCCCGGAGTTCCGGTATCGGCATGGTCGGCTGAGACATTGCGCAATGAGACGCTTGCCGCGTTTGAAGCGAGCAATGACTAGCGCCATCTCTTGGCACAGTGTAGCCAGGCGTTGTCTGAGCGCCTAACCTGCCATGCCAATTGCGAGGATTACATGAGCGACAGCCTAGCGCGCGCCGTGCGTCCATGGCGCATGATTGATCGCCGTCAAAGCCGACAAATTCGAGTGGGCAACGTTCTTGTGGGCGGCGATGCGCCGATTAGTGTTCAATCCATGACCAACACGCCCACATCGGATGCGGGCGCAACCCTCACGCAGATCCGTCAGCTGGAAGAGGCGGGGGCGGACATTGTGCGCGTATCCTGCCCGGACGAAGCCTCCACAACCGCCTTCAAAACCATTGCCCGCCAGGCCCAAGTGCCGCTCGTGGCCGATATTCATTTTCATTACAAACGCGGCATCGAGGCGGCGGAAGCCGGCGCAGCGTGCCTGCGAATCAATCCAGGCAATATTGGCGCGCCCTCACGAGTGCGCGACGTGGTCCAGGCGGCCAAAGATCATGGCTGTTCGATCCGCATTGGTGTGAATGCTGGTTCGCTTGAGAAACACTTGCTCGAAAAATATGGCGAGCCCTGTCCAGATGCGATGGTGGAAAGTGCGCTGGAGCACGCGCGGCTGCTCGAAGAGCATGACTTTCGCGAGTACAAGATTTCGGTGAAGGCCTCGGACGTATTTCTGACCGTGGCCGCCTATCAGGCGCTTGCCGAAGCCACCGACGCGCCGTTGCATATTGGCGTTACCGAAGCGGGCGGGCTGCGCCATGGTTCGGTGAAATCGTCCATTGGTTTGGGGTCGCTGTTGTGGGCGGGGGTCGGCGACACCATCCGCGTATCGCTGTCAGCCGATCCCGTGGAAGAGATCAAAGTGGGCTTTGATATCCTCAAGTCTTTGGGATTGCGATCACGCGGCGTGAATATCATCGCGTGTCCCTCTTGCGCGCGCCAGGGATTTGACGTGATCAAAACCGTGGCCGAATTGGAAGAGCGTTTGGCGCACATTTCCGAACCGATTTCGCTGTCAATCATTGGCTGCGTGGTCAATGGCCCGGGAGAGGCGGCTTACACCGAATTAGGCTTCACTGGCGGGGGCGCAGGCTCTGGCATGATGTATGTTTCGGGCAGGCCGAGCGAAAAAATTTCCAATGCGGAAATGATCGATCGCATTGTCGATGCAGTGGAACAGCGGGCTGAACTGCTCCGTGCAGAGCGTGAACAACACAAAACGCTACATCCAGCCATGGACTAACCCGCCTTAAGTCTGCCATTCATAGCCGATCGCCAGGTTCCGTTCGGCGAACGACACAAGCGTACGTCGCGTGGGGGATTTAAGGAGTATCGCTTAAATGGCCGAAAATTCGCTGGCCAGCGACGGTGCGCGCGTGGACTTCGGTGCGCTGATCGACACGTTTTTACCCATTATTGTGGGGCTGCTTGAGCGTGACGGCGGGTTTGACCCGATCGCCGGATATCTCGACTCAAATGGACAAGCGTGTGGCCTAAAAGTGACTCCCGAAAGCAAAATGGGCGATCGCGATGATGTGGTCGATCCGGAGCGCTCAGTGATATCGCTTGAACGCGAGCTCAAGCGGCACGCCGCCGCTGGCGGGATCAAAGCCGCGGTGATCATCGCTGAGGTACAGTTCGCCGATGATGACACATCCGAAGAGGAAGCGGTTTGGGGCCGATTCGAACATTGTGATGGCTCCGCGCTCAATCTTTTTTTGCCCTATGATCGATCTACGCGCACACTGCACTATGATGGCGCGTCCGCGTCGCCCAGCCGATGTGAGGGGTTGGCTGCGCGCCGTCATTGAGTAGGTTGTCGTCATAACAGCTGGACATAGAAGCTCCATTTGTTATGTCGGATTCGTTAAGAGACCAAAAGGGGGACCGGTCACGGTCCAGTACAACAGAGGATTGGGCCAGTATGTCCAGAGCAAACGGTAATTTTGGCAGCGGTTGGGGATTCCACGAGCAATGGCCATCGGGGGCCAAAGGTCCGGTCTTCGACGTGATGCAAGGGTCGACGGTGATCGCGCGCATGGAACGTGGCAGCGATGGATGGCGCTTGACGGTGCGTCAAAGCACGGAAGCGGCGAACAATCTCACCTATTTGCTGCAAATGCTGTCGATCATGTCTGATCGCATGCGTTCAGTTGAAGGGGGCAATGGCCGCCTGACCTTGGTTGCTGAATCACAGTCCGGCGAAACGCTTGCCGGCGCCGACGTGATCCGCCGCCTGCTTGACGCGCTGCAAACGCCAGAAGACGACGCCGACGCGGTGGCCTGGGGTGCGCACGGCGGCGAGCTCTAGAGAAAAAGTCCTTGGCGCGGGCCATAAGCCCGCGTATCCACCCGCGCCATGGGTCTATCAGAACACAAGCTCGCTCAGGTCGTTGATCGGTTCGAAGCCGTCGAAGCGCGCATGAATGCGACCACCGACGGCGAGGAAATCGTCAAGCTGTCCAAGGAACATGCGCAGTTGGCGCCGGTGGTGGACGCCGTGCGCCGGTTGCGCTCGGCCCAACAGGCACTGGCCGAGGCGGAGGCGCTAGCAGAGGATTCCGAGAGTGATGCGGAGTTGGCGGCGCTCGCAGACGAAGAACGTCGAGACTTGCGCACGCAGGTTCCCGAGCTTGAGCGCGAACTTCAACTGCTCCTCATCCCGAAAGACCGCGATGACGACGCCAACTGCATCCTTGAAGTGCGTGCGGGCACAGGCGGGGACGAAGCCGCCCTCTTTGCCGGCGATTTATTTCGCATGTATCAAAAATATGCAGCCTCGCGCGGCTGGAGGGTGGAGCTGATTTCTGAAAGCGAAGGTGAGGCAGGCGGCTATAAGGAAGTCATTGCCAGCATCTCCGGCGATGGCGCGTTTGGTCGGCTCAAGTTCGAATCCGGCGTCCACCGGGTCCAGCGCGTACCGGCGACGGAAAGCCAAGGGCGCATCCATACCTCAGCGGCCACGGTGGCGGTGCTGCCCGCGCCCGAAGACGTGGACATCGAGATCCGCAATGAGGATATCCGCATTGACACCATGCGCGCGTCCGGCGCCGGCGGTCAGCATGTCAACACGACAGACTCGGCCGTGCGCATCACCCACATTCCCACCGGCATCGTGGTGACGTCGTCGGAAAAGTCCCAGCACCAAAACCGCGCCATTGCGATGCAAGTGCTCAAAACCCGGCTCTATGACATGGAGCGCGAGCGGGCGACGGCGGAGCGCGCCGATGCCCGCAAATCCCAAGTGGGCTCGGGCGACCGGTCGGAAAAAATCCGCACCTACAACTTTCCGGAAAACCGCGTGTCGGACCACCGCATCAAGCTGACGCTCTACAAGATGGAGCAGATCCTCGCCGGTGAAGCGCTAGACGAGGTCATTGAAGCGCTCTTGGCCGAAGACCAAGCCGCCAAGCTCGCCGAGATGGAAGCGGGGTGAGAGGTTTTCGATTTTGGTATG
>CAZWVH010000038.1:22937-26488 GCA_964636945.1 uncultured Caulobacterales bacterium
GTTTGGATGTCGCCAGCGAACATCAGTCACGCACGCCTTGCGGCAAAGTTAGACCGGTTTCTCGCCAGGATTCTCCCCGACAATCTCCAATGTCTTCCCGACACGCGGATCGACATTCCGCCTGATAGCCAACCCGGACCTGACATTGTCGTATTCGACGCCGACTATGACGGCGAGGGCGCAGTGCCCGTGGATCGCGTCCGCTTGGTGATCGAGGTCGCGGCCACCACGCAAAACAAGGATCTTGGGCTGAAGGCGCAGATTTTTGCCGCAGCCGGCGTGCCCGAATACTGGGTCCTTGACGCCCCAGCCGGGCAGCTGGTCGTGCATCGCGGACCAAGCAATGGCGCGTGGTCTGAGATCGTCCGCAAGAACTTTGATGAGGCCGTCAGCCCGCTATGCGCGCCCGATTTATGCGTGGCTGTTGGAGAGCTCTAGCGCCATCGGCGCCCTGAACGACGTCGGTCATGCTTGTCTCATTAATCGGATAGGCCCGTGAGGCGGCTGGAGGCCCGTATTGGCGTTAGAGGATGATCGCGAATGTGGGAAGGCCGATATCCGCCGATAACAGCGTCTCTATGCGAGCGATAGTGCAGCACTCCGTTCGCCCCTCAAATCGCGGTCTATGGGCTTTGTGAGTTTGGCTGCTGGTCGCAATTCTGCCATGAGGGCGGGCATGAATGACCCCAACCCTCAGACCACAGCGCAGTGGCGCGCGGCGCTAACTCGCCAACTGACGCAGGCGGAGATTGAGCACCCTGCGCGCGAGGCGGTGATCTTGTTGCGCCAATGGGGATTTGATCCGACATTGGAGCCGGATGCTCCAATCTCTCCAAATATCGCAGAGCAACTTTCCCACGCCGCCGCCCGGCGTGCAGCCGGCGAACCCATGGCGTATATTTTGGGGCGTAAAGGGTTTTGGACGCTGGATTTGTCTGTTGGGCCGGGCGTGCTCACTCCGCGCCCGGAAACCGAACATGTTGTGGAAACGGCGCTCGGCTGTGATGTGCCATCCCATCCCCGCATTCTCGATCTGGGCGTGGGTTCAGGCGCGATTTTGCTGTCATTGCTGAGTGAATTGCCAGGCGCGTGGGGTGTTGGTGTGGACATTTCGACCGACGCGCTGCGCATTGCGCAGATGAACGCCGCGGCAATTGGTCTGGCCAAACGCTGCGCGCTGGTATGCGCGGACTGGGATGCGCCATTGTTAGGCCAATTTGATCTGATTGTCTCCAATCCGCCCTATGTGCGCACCGGTGATATCGTAACGCTGGAGCGCGATGTGCGCGAGTATGAACCCCATGTCGCGCTCGATGGCGGGGCGGATGGATTGGATTTTTATCGCCGACTGGCCGAATCAGCACGCAATCTCCTGGCGACGGGAGGCAGCATGGTGATGGAGTTTGGCGCGGATCAGTCGACAGATGTGGAGGCGATGTTTATGAGGCTTTCTTTCGACGGGTTGCAATTGGTAAAGGATTTCTCAGGTAAGACTCGCGTGGCAGTATTACGCCAAGTTCGATGAATTGGGGCTTGATTCCTTACCAAACAGCGCGATACGGTCAACGCGCTCTCAGGGCGGGGATGCGTACAACACGCAAGGCCGATGAAGCATGAAGACCATTGGCCCGCTTGGTCACCAAATTGAGGTGAGAGTTGCGCCCGGTATGCCATACCGTCATTGATGACGGAGCCAACCTGGGAAGCGCGGGCGCGAACGCAAGGGTTAGAGCATGAAACGTCAGCGGGGACGCGGCGGACGCAAGTCCAACGGTCAGGCTAACCGCCATTTTGAAAGCAGTGGACCAGATATTAAGATCCGGGGTTCTGCGACTCATATCTATGAGAAGTATCAACAGCTTGCGCGCGATGCTGCGTCGGCTGGCGACCATGTGAAGGCGGAGAATTTATTGCAGCATGCTGAGCATTATTATCGCGTGATGCAAACCATGCAGCCGCCACAACAGCCGCAGCAAAAGCGTTCTGAAAGTGACGAGCGTCAACAGCCGAGCTATTCAGGCAATGGGCATGACACGTCCGGGCAGGGTTCTGACGCACATGACCCGATGAAAGTCGTGGCCACCGATGATTCCTCTGATGGCCAAACCGACGATCGGCATATGAATGGGGCTTCTGTTGCACAATCCGGCGATGACGGCCAGCAGCCGGCCGGCACTGAAGAGGAGCCAGCGCCGCGCCGCACCCGCCGCGTGCGTCGACCGCGCAAGTCTGCCGAGTCGGATGAAGCCAAAGGTGAAGCGCGTGATGCGCTAGAAGCCGCGTCATCCTCCACCGAAGCGGTTGAACAACCGGGCTAGCCCCGTAACCATCGTCATGGGCCAAGACGAGCGCAAGGAATGTCGCAGCTCGTCTTGTGCATGACCAAGGTCTCCCCACTTAAGATTGTGAACGATGCGCCGGAGACCGGGCATCATCCAATCATGCGCTGTTTTGGACCATGGCATGTTCGCAGGTCTAAGGCGCTGTCTCGCTTCGGAGGAGGAGACTTATGGACTTTGAAAAGTTCTCAGACCAGGCCAAACATGCTGTTGGTCAGGCGCAAGAAATTGTGCGCGAAGCCGGCAACCCTGAGCTAACGCCCGAGCACCTTTTGCTGGCATTATTGAACGACACCAATGGTGTCGCTGGTCGGATCATCGACTTGGCGGGCGGTTCTGCGGATACAGCGCGCACCAAAACGCGAGCTTACATCGAGACGCTACCGCGCGTCTCAAGCGACGGGGCGGCGCGATTTTCACCTGAGCCCGCCTTGCGTGTACTGGAAGAAGCGGCAGGGGCGGCTGAAAAAGCCGGTGACCAATACGTCACCGTCGACCGGTTACTGTTGGCTTTGGCCGCGCATAAAAAGGGGCAAGCTGCCGAGCTTCTTAAGGCGGCAGGCGTTTCTGCCCAATCACTGGACGCGGCGATCAACAAACTGCGCGCAGGCCGCACGGCAGAATCCGCCAGTGCGGAGGAGGCCTATGAGGCGCTGGAGAAATATGCTCGCGATCTCACCGCGGCTGCCCGCGAGGGCAAGCTTGATCCCGTGATTGGTCGCGAAGAGGAAATTCGCCGCACCATCCAAGTGCTCTCCCGACGCACAAAGAACAATCCCGTGCTGATCGGCGAGCCGGGCGTGGGCAAGACCGCCATCGCTGAAGGCTTAGCGTTGCGCATCGTGGATGGCGACGTGCCCGAAAGCTTGAAAAACAAACGGTTGCTGGCGCTCGACATGGGCGCGCTGATCGCCGGCGCTAAATTTCGCGGCGAGTTTGAAGAACGGCTCAAGGCCGTCATCACTGAAATCCAAAACGCCAATGGGCAGATTATCCTGTTCATCGACGAGATGCACACCCTGGTGGGCGCTGGCAAAGCCGATGGCGCCATGGACGCATCCAACTTACTCAAACCGGCCTTAGCGCGCGGGGAACTGCATTGCGTCGGCGCCACGACGCTGGATGAGTATCGCAAGCATGTGGAAAACGACGCCGCGCTCGCCCGGCGCTTCCAGCCGGTGTTCATCAATGAACCAACGGTGGAGGACTCCT
>CAZWVH010000039.1:0-25612 GCA_964636945.1 uncultured Caulobacterales bacterium
CCGGCCGCCCACGTTTTTGTGTCCGCCAATGCCGGCTCGGGCAAAACCAAGGTGCTGGTGGACCGGGTGATCCGGTTGCTGCTGGACGGCGCGGATCCCGACAAAATCGTGTGCATCACCTACACCAAGGCGGCTGCGGCGGAGATGCGCTCGCGCCTGTTCGACCAATTGGGCTCCTGGTCGGTGCTGCCCGACGATGCGCTGACGGCGGAGCTTGCTCGCCTCACCGGGACCCAGGCCCCGCGCGATCTCGCCTCGGCGCGGCGATTGTTCGCCCGGTCGTTGGAAACGCCCGGCGGGCTGAAAATCCAAACCATTCACGCCTTTTGTGAACGTGTATTGCGGCGCTTTCCGCTCGAGGCCGGCGCGCCGGCGGGCTTTGTGGTCATGGACGAGGCCGAGGCCCAGCGCTGCGCCGGCCAGGCGGCCATGCGTGTGGAGCGCGAAGCGTTGCGCGAACCATCATCGCCGTTGCGGGACGCGTGTGACGCCGCCGCGCGGGTCAAGGCCGATGGGGTGGAGCAGATCTATAGCTTTGTCACCCGTCACCGCCGGGCGCTGAGCCAATATCTGCGCGGGTTCTCCGGCATTGACGACGCAAAGCGCGGCCTGTGCGCGCAATTGGGTGTGTCGCCTGACGATACGAGCGAGACCGTGAAGGCGAGCGCCTGGACGGACACTGATGAAACCAAACTGCGCCGGGCCATGGAGGCGCTGCACGCCAGTTCGACCAATGACAAAAAGGCCGGCGACAAAATCGCCAATGCCCTGGCCGCCAGCGGAGCCGCTGACGCGTTCGAACATTATGTCTCGGTCTTCTTCACCAAAGCCGGCAAACCCGTCACGACGCTCGCCACCAAGCCGGTGCTCGCTGAGAACCCAACGCTCGGCCCGTTTCTCAACGCCGAAGCCGAACGCATTGAGGCCGCCCGCGCCAAGGCCTTCGCGGCCGATGCCGCCCAATTGTCGTGCGCGGTGCTCATGATCGGCCAAGCCTTTGTCGCTGCCTATGAGGCGCAAAAGCGTGCAGCCAGCGCTCTGGACTTTGCAGATCTGATCGACAAGACCAACGCGCTCTTGTCCGATTCCGACGCTGCGGCTTGGGTGCTGTATAAGCTCGATGGCGGTGTGGATCATTTGCTGGTCGATGAAGCTCAAGACACCAGCCCCGACCAGTGGGATTTGGTGCATGCGCTCACTAGCGAATTTCTGTCCGGCGAGGGTGTAGAGGGACGCGCGCAGTCACGCACCGTGTTTGCGGTCGGCGATGAAAAGCAATCCATCTATGGCTTTCAGGGCGCCGATCCGGCTCAGTTTCTCGCTGTCAGCCAGCGCATCGCCGCCCAATCGCCCGACCGGTTCAAGGGCGTGGCTTTGCCGGTGTCATTCCGATCCGCCCCGGCGGTATTGCGTGTGGTGGACGCGGTGTTCAGCGCTGAAAATGTGGCCGCGTCTCTCACGCCCACCGGCGACTTGCCCCGCCACCAAGCCTTTCGCAACGATTGTGAGGGCGCAGTGGAGTTGTGGCCCTTGATCGAGCCCGCGCCAAAGCAAGACCCCGCCGATCCCTGGTCCTCTTCAGCCCTGCCGGAGGCCGACGCCGTGGATGCGCCGGTGAAGGGCTCTGCTGATGAACGCCTCGCGCGGTTAGTGGCTCAATCGGTGGCCAAATTGCTCGCCGACGGCGCACTTGTGGGCGAGCGCTCGAAGGAGGGCTGGCGCCAGCGCCCCGTGCGCGCCGGCGACATCATGATCCTGGTGCGCCGCCGCACGCCGTTGTTCGACACCATCATCCGTCGGCTCAAGGGCGAGGGCGTTCCTGTGGCGGGCGCAGATCGCATGGTGATGAACCAGCAAACCGCCGTGCTCGATATTCTCGGCGCGGCGCGTGTGGCGCTCTTGCCCGAGGACGATCTGGCGCTGGCGGAGTTTCTGAAAACGCCATTCTTGCATCCCGTGGCAAGCGCCAAACCGCCCATAGACGACGAAGCGCTGTTCGCCCTGGCCCATGACCGGCCCGCCACGCTTTACCAAATGCTGATGGAAACCACCGATGAGCGGTTCTTTGAGGCGCGCGATATGGTGCGCGACTTGGTCAGCCGGGTGTCCCTGGAAACTCCGTTTGCGTTTTTGTCCGGATTTCTGGATCGCGCCAGCGCCACCGGGGAAAGCCATGCCGAGCGCCTATTTGCGCGGCTCGGCCTTGATGCTGAAGATCCCACCCGCGAGGTGCTCGACCGGGCGCTGCAGCACGCCAAAGCGGGTGCGCCGTCGCTCGAGCGCTTCGTATTGGAGATGACGCGGGATGGGGCCGCAGTGAAACGCGATCTCGCCGAACCGGGCGATCAGGTCCGCGTCATGACCGTGCATGGCGCGAAGGGCCTCGAGGCCCCGATCGTGATCCTCCCCGACGCGGCCGTGCGCGCGGACGCCCAATTTCCCCGCAAGGATGACGGCATGCGCCTTGATGGCGCAGGCGCGCCGCTCTGGTCGCCGTCCAAGGCCGCCGATCCGCCAGAGGCGGCAAAATTGCGCCAGGCCGACCGCGATCGCGCCAATGCCGAGGATTTGCGTTTGCTCTATGTGGCCATGACCCGTGCTCAGGATCGATTGATTGTCTGTGGCGCTGACGGCAATGGCCGCGGCGGGCCGGACAGTTGGCATGGCCGGGTTGCGGCGGGGCTGAGCGCACTCAATTCTGACCCATTCGCGACGCCAGCCGATGTTCACGCTGCGCGACCTGACGACGAGAACGGTCCGTTGGGCCAGATGGTGGGCGCCCCTCTGACCTATGCGTCTGTTCCGGCCAGGCCGCGTCATCGCGAGGCGATTGAAGTCCCTGAATGGGCGCGCTCAGCTTTTGCCTCGTCATCGGGGGATCAGCGCCGCGTGTCGCCGTCGCGACTGGCCATGGCGGACGATACCGAGGCGGCGCCGTCACCCATTGCCGAAGGCGCGCCTGACCGGTTCCGTCGCGGCAATCTGATCCACGGCCTGTTGGAGATATTGCCCGACTTGCCGAGGGAGGATCGTCGCGCGATCGGGTTGTCCTGGCTGTTGCGTCAAGGCGTAAACGCGGACACTGCTCGGGACCTGGTTGGCGAGACGCTGTCAGTCATCAATGATGACCGCTTCGCCAAAGTCTTCGCCCCGTCTTCGCGCGCGGAAGCGGCGATTAGCGGGCGCATTGTCGTCAATGGAGAGACCGTGACCATTGATGGGCGGGTTGACCGATTGGCGGTCACCAGCGACACAGTTTTGATCGTCGACTACAAAACCAATCGCCCGCCGCCCACACGCGCTGAGGACGTGGATCCGGCCTATCTGGCCCAGCTGGCGGCCTATCATAAGGTCTTGCGTCAGCTCTATCCTGAGCGAAAGATCGAATGCGCCCTGTTGTGGACGTTCACGCCAGCGCTCATGTTGATCCCACAGACGTTACTCGATCGGGCCTTAGGACCAACTTGACCCGTATCCACCGTCTCCATAGCTATTTGGACAACGGATTGCGCTGCAACAACAAAGGAGGCCAACATGGCCACGACACAAGTCACAGACAGCAGTTTTGAAACCGACGTATTGAGCTCTGAACATCCGGTCGTGGTCGATTTCTGGGCGGAGTGGTGCATGCCCTGTAAACAGGTGGGCCCAGCGCTGGAAGAGATTGCCGATGAGCTGACCGGTCAGGTCACGGTGGCGAAGATCAATATTGACGACAACCCACAAACGCCAACCAAATATGGCGTGCGCGGCATTCCCACCTTAATGATTTTCAAGGACGGCCAAGTGGCGGCCACCAAGGTCGGCGCCATGCCCAAATCACGCATTTTGGAGTGGATCAAAGAGTCGGTCTAAACTGCCTGCTTTAACCGGGCGTCGCGCGCGGCGCGGCGCCGCTGCTCAGCGCCAAAGCCTCGCCCACCAAATGCAGCGAGCCGCAGACCAGCATTCGGCAGTGCGGCTCGTCTGCCAATAGGCGACCGGCTCCGCGCCAGGCGTCACTCAATTGCGCCACGCTGGCCGTGGGGGCGTCGACCAGCTCGGCCGCCAGCGCAGCAAGATCATCAGGGTCCCATGATTTTGCACCTGACTGCAGCGGGACCGTGATCACGCCGCCCGCAAGCCCGGCGAAGGGCGCGAGAAAATCGTGCGCATTTTTGTTGGCTTGCAAGCCGATCACCAAAATCAGCGGGCGAGGCGCGTGATCGTTGATATCAGCGATGGCGCGCGCCAAAGCTTGCGCGCCAAGCCCATTGTGCGCGCCGTCAATCCACACTTCCGCATCCTCGCCACGCTCAGTTTGCACCAGTGGACCATCGGTCAGGCGTTGGAGGCGGCCTGGCCACCGCGCTTGTGTGATCCCTTTGGAGATTGCGTCCTCTGACAATCCCAACCGGCGGGCGGCGTCAACGGCGACACCGGCATTGAGCACTTGATGCGCGCCAAGTAGGGCGGGGGCGGGAAGATCGAGAACGGCGTCGGCGCATTCATACACCAATCGGCCATGCTCGGCTAAGGCGCGAAAATCGCTGCCCCAAACTGACAAGTCCGCTCCAACCACATGGGCTTCGGTGACGATTGAAGCGCGCGCTTCACCAACCTGAGGGCCGATGATGGCGGGTCGGCCCGGCTTGAGGATCCCGGCTTTCTCCCAGGAGATCTTGGCCAAATCGTCGCCCAGAAACTCTTTGTGGTCCATGCCCACCGGCGTGATGATGGTGCAGGCCGGCTCAGCAAAGACATTGGTGGCGTCAAATCGCCCACCCAGGCCCACCTCGATCAACGCATAATCAGCCGGAGTCTCGCTGAAGGCCAACAATGCGGCTGCTGTGGTCAGCTCGAAAAATGTGATCGGCGCGCCGGCGTTCACATCCATGACGCGCTCCAGCAACGCCACCAGCGCATCGTCATTGATCTGCTGACCTGCGACCACAATTCGCTCAGCAAAGTGCACCAAGTGCGGGGAGGTATAGACGTGACAGGTCTTGTCGTTAGCCTCCGCCATGGCGCGGATGAAGGCGATGGTCGAGCCCTTGCCGTTGGTGCCGGCCACATGAACGACGGGCGGAAGCTTGTCCTGTGGTCGGCCCAGGCTTTCCAATAAACGCAATACGCGCCCCAAGCTGAGGTCGATGGACTTGGGATGGAGTTGGGCAATCCGAGCGAGCGTGTCGTCGAGCGCGTTAATGGGCGCTTTCCCCTTCTTGGGCCTCATTGGGCTCATTGGCAGTCGGATGGGCGGCGTCGTCTTCAGGGTGGTAGGACCCGTTGAGCGATGGCGCGTAGCCCGCCTCTTTTTCGGGCATCTTCAACAGGATGCGCAGGATGGAGGCGAGCGTCGTCTTCATGTCCGCCCGGTCCACCACACGGTCGACCATGCCCTTGTCAAACAGGTATTCCGAACGCTGAAACCCTTCGGGCAATTTTTCCCGAATGGTTTGCTCAATCACCCGAGGGCCGGCAAAGCCGATCAGTGCCCCCGGTTCAGCCAAATGCACATCGCCCAACATGGCATAGCTCGCCGTCACGCCGCCGGTGGTGGGGTCGGTGAGCACCACAATGTAAGGCAGGCCGGCTTCGCGCAATTGCTGAATGGCGATCGTGGTGCGGGGCATTTGCATTAAAGACAGAATGCCTTCTTGCATGCGCGCGCCGCCCGATGCTGTGAACACAACCAAGGGCAAGTGGCGCTCCAGAGCCGTTTCGGCGGCGCGAATGAACGCTTCGCCGGCGGCTGATCCCAAGCTGCCGCCCATAAACGCGAAGTCTTGGACCAACATTACGGCGTTAACGCCGTCAATGGCGCCCACGCCGATGACCATGGCGTCATCACGATTGGTTTTGGCGCGCGCCTTGCGGATGCGATCCACATAGCGCTGTTCGTCCTTGAATCTGAGGGGATCACGAGGCGCGGGAGGCAAATCAATTTCTTCCGGGGCGTCGTCGAATGTATAGGCGAAGCGCTCAGCCGGTCCGATGCGGAAATGGTGACCCGCCGGCGTCACATGGAGGCTCGCTTCGAGGTCCTTATGGAACACCATCTCGCCCGTAATGGGGCACTTCACCCACAGATTGTCGGGCGTGTCCTTCTTTGCGAGCTTTTTGAGCCCTGGCGGTGTAATGCGTTCCAGCCAGTTCATGCCATCAATCCTTTTTGTACGCCCCGCACAGCGTCAGCGAGGGATTCCACCACGCCTAACGCCCCGTTTGGCCCCTCGCGCTGCAGCGCCTCCACCACCGCCGAACCGGCGACCACGCCGTCGGCGACCTCGGCGATTGCCGCAGATTGTTCTGGCGTACGGACGCCAAAGCCCACAGCTACAGGCAATTTGGCGGCCGCGCGTATCGCTTCGACACCCGACGTCACAGACTGTGCGGTCGCCGAGACCGCGCCCGTCACGCCGGTCGCTGATACGTAATATACAAACCCGCTGGCATTTTCGAGCACGAGCGGCAGACGCGACTGATCCGTGGTCGGTGTGGCCAAGCGGATCAGGTGCAAGCTGTGGGCCGAAAGCGATTGGCGCAACTCACCATCTTCTTCTGGCGGCAAGTCCACCACAATCACGCCATCCACACCTGCTCGCGCGGCGAGCTCGGCAAATTTTTTATAACCCAGCGCGTGGATCGGATTGGCGTAGCCCATCAATACCAATGGGACCGATAAATGCCGCTCGCGAAAGCTATTGGCCAGCTCCAATACGTCACGCAAGCTCGTCTTGGCGTCGAGCGCACGTCGGCCAGCAGCCTCAATGGTAGGGCCGTCGGCTGTGGGGTCGGTAAAAGGAAAGCCCAGTTCCACAATATCCGCCCCTGCGCCCGGCAATTGGTCCAGCAGGTGGAAGCTGGTTTCCAAATCCGGATCTCCGCCCATGATATATGGAATAAAGGCGGCGCGGCCCTCTGAGCGCAAGCGCGCAAAAGTCTCGGCTAGTCGATCGGTCATCGCAAAACGGCCATGCTGCGTTGCATCATGAAGCCGCTTCTACGCGGCCTGTGGACAATTGGCAAACGCGATCATGGATACGCGAGCGCCAGAACGCGAAGAGTATTGAAATGCCATACCTTCAATTCGGAATAAACGAACGAAAACCAACAAGTGGCCTGTGCACTCGCTAGAGCGTCGTTCTGACTGAGGATTGGCGCCGATTTATTCATTGCCGAGCGTTTAGCCCAAGCGGCCAACTCGTGGGACAACCAAGACGCTATGCGCTCGGCGCCGCCACTGAATGAGGATCGTCAGAGAGAATACGTCAACTAAGCCTTACGATGTTCGTAAAATGTTCTTGGCACTGATACGCTGATGTATCAGCATCAACGCATCATGAGGACCACGATCAACATCGATGACGACGTCTTGCGCGCGGCCAAAGACATCGCCGCGGCTCGGGGTCAGCCCTTGGGCAAAGTGCTGTCGGATCTGGTTCGTCGCGCGCTCACCCAACCCGCGCCGAGCTTAGAAGAGGGCCAGGCGGACTATGAGGCGGGACCCAAATTCGACGTGTTTCATGGGATCCATTCGTTTCCAAGCCGGGACGGTCCGCGCGTCACCGTGGAAACGGTCCAATCGTTGGTTGAAGCTGAAGATGATGGGGCGGTCGCCTTTGCCCGTGGCGACGATGTGTTCGGTCGAGGCGACAAGGCGGAGGACGATTAGCGGCCGTGCGCTATTTGCTCGATGTCAACGTGCTCATCGCACTGCTCGATAATGGTCACAACGCCCACGCCAAGGCGGCGAATTGGTTTGTGGCGAATGCTGATGGCTGGGCGAGCTGCCCGATCACCCAATTGGGCGTGATCCGGATCATGAGCCAGCCCTCCTATCCACGCCAGCAAATGGCGCGTGACGTCTGGGAAGCGCTGTCGCTCACGGCCGCAAACACAAACCACGCATTCTGGCCCGATGACGCGTCATTGCTGGAACACGGCATAGTCGATTGGCGCAAGATCATCGGCCATAGGCAGATCACCGACGCCTATCTACTGGCGCTGGCGGTAAAGCGTGGCGGCAAACTTGTCACCTTTGACCGCCCTTTGCCGTTGGATGCGGTTTGTGCAGCGACGGGCGAACATGTCATTGCTCTGAAGGCATAAGACGAGATCGGCGCAGGCGATGCGCACGCCGATGGTGGTTCTTATCGCCGACCAGCCGCCGGCGCCGGCGCGCGTTTGGGTTTGCGCCGTTTTTGACGATGAGGCCGGCCGCCCGGCGCTCCGGCATGGCCGCCACCACCGGTCCCACCGTGCGCGGCGCCTTGACCTGAATGCGGGCGCGACCCACGGCCAGCCTTTGCAGCTTGGCTAGGCCTACCGCCGTCATTCCTTTCTCCGCCAGCTTTACTTGCGCCAGCTTTGCTTCCACCAGACTGATCATTGCGGCGCGCATCACCGCCTCCAGCCTTTGGCCCGCGCGCATGTTGCGGCCGGCGTTTGAGCTGTTGCTGGGTCTTGCGCGCAGGGCGTTCATCACGCGTGTGTTCGTCGTCTGCCACACGCTCGCCGGGCGCTGCAGTGAACGAAGCGGACGGGATTTTGTCCTGGGTCAGTCGCTCAATGGCGCGCAGCTGGGCGCGTTCATCATCGGCCACAAAGGAAATCGCAATCCCTTCCGCACCCGCGCGGCCCGTGCGCCCAATCCGGTGCACATATTGTTCGGCCACATTGGGCAGATCGAAATTGATCACATGGCTCACGCCGGGGATGTCGATCCCGCGTGCGGCGATATCCGTGGCCACCAAGATTTTCAGCGATCCCGACCGAAACGCGTTGAGCGCGCGCTCGCGTTGGGGCTGGCTCTTATTGCCGTGGATGGCGGCGGCCTGCACACCTTGCCCGCCCAAACGCTTTACGATCCGGTCCGCGCCGTGCTTGGTGCGTGAAAACACCAGCACCTGTTCGATGGCGTCGTCCTTGAGAGTTTGACTGAGCAAAGCGGGTTTGTCGCCCGTCGCCACATGGATCACGCGCTGGTCCACGCGCTCCGCCGCGCTGGAGGTCGGGGTGACCGACACCATTTCCGGCTTGGTCAAATAGCGTTGGGCCAGCTCGCCAATGGCTTTGGGCATGGTCGCAGAGAACAACACGGTTTGGCGTTTGTTCGGAACCAGCGCCACGATTTTGCGCAGGGCGTGGATAAAGCCGAGATCCAGCATCTGGTCGCCCTCATCCAGGACCAAAACCTCCACATCCGACAATTTCAGCGCGTTTTGGCTCACCAGGTCCAAGAGCCGGCCGGGGGTGGCGACCACAATGTCGGCGCCAAACTTGGTCTGGCGGATCTGGCGCGCAATCGGCACGCCGCCGAACAGGGTGATCACCGACAGCCCCGATTTGCCGCCATAGGTTTGGAACGAGGCGGCGATCTGGCTCGCCAGCTCACGCGTTGGCGCCAGGATCAACGCGCGCATGCCGCGCTTGGGCGTTTCGCGTTTGTCGCTGACCAAGCGATGGAGCGTCGGGAGCGCGAACGCCGCGGTCTTGCCCGTTCCAGTTTGGGCGACGCCGAGCACATCGCGTCCGGCGAGCAGAAGCGGGATGGTTTGCGCCTGAATGGGCGTAGGGGTGGGATAACCGGCGGCGGTAACCGCGGTCATGATCGGTTCGGCCAAGCCGAAATCGGTAAAGTGCGTCACAAAAAACTTTCTCAAGGCAATGCGAGGCGCGCCGTCCAGGTCAAGCCTAGGCACGGCGGTGTCGCGGGTTCATGGCAACGACCCGCGTGAATTCAGGGCGCACTGGCTAAGATTGAGGTCAGGCTGGCGCCAATCGCGCAATACCGAGCGCGTGTTTCACGCGCGCCAGCTCCAGCGCTGAGCGCCGGGACGACTGGGTATGTGCCTCCATTCGCGCGATTTTGCAAGTGCGAAGCGTGGGGGGGTGAAGGAGTAGGGGGCGGTGTGGCTCACGGCGACGGCAGCTGCGTTGCTAAGATGTTGTCGTCATTGTCGTTCTACCTGGTTTGCAAGAGCAGGTATAACAATGGACCGCGGAGCCACGGCCCAATCACCACCTCATCCCCCATCTCCCAAAATATCCATCACGGAGAACAAATCCTTATCTCCGCGCCCGCACATATTCATCAAAACGATGCGCGGTGTGCCGTCCGGGCCGGTGGCGCCCAGCTCTTGGGCAAGGTCGCCGGCGCGGGCAAGCGCGTGGGCGGGCTCCAGGGCCGGGATGATGCCTTCCAGGCGTGAGCACAGCTGGAACATGTCCAGCGCCTCTTGGTCGGTGGCGGACACGTATTTCACCCGGCCTGCATCGTGCAAAAACGCGTGTTCCGGGCCGATGCCGGGATAATCAAGGCCGGCGGAAATGGAGTGCGCGTCAAGGATCTGCCCGTCCTCGTCCTGGAGCAAATAGGTGCGGTTGCCGTGGAGGATCCCCGGCTTGCCGCCGGTGAGCGAGGCCGCGTGCCGGCCGGTCTCAATGCCGTCGCCGGCCGCTTCCACACCGACCAGACGCACCGCCTCGTCCTCCAAAAACGCGTGAAACAGCCCCATGGCGTTGGAGCCGCCGCCAATGCAGGCCACGGCCGCGTCTGGCAATTGTCCCGTGCGGTGCAAGAGCTGCGCGCGCGCCTCGCGTCCGATCACGGACTGAAAGTCGCGCACCATCATGGGGTAGGGATGGGGCCCGGCCACGGTGCCGATGACGTAAAACGTGTCATGCACATGGGTCACCCAGTCGCGCAGGGCCGCGTTCATGGCGTCTTTGAGCGTGGCCGTGCCCGAATGCACCGGCCGCACCTCTGCGCCCAGCAATTTCATGCGAAACACGTTGGGCTTTTGCCGCTCCATGTCTTCGGCGCCCATAAACACCACACAGGGCAGGCCAAAGCGCGCGCACACCGCCGCGGTGGCGACGCCGTGCTGACCCGCGCCGGTCTCGGCGATGATCCGGGTTTTGCCCATGCGCCGGGCGAGCAGGACCTGACCCAGGCAATTGTTGATCTTGTGCGCACCGGTGTGGTTGAGCTCATCGCGCTTGAGCCAAATTTGCGCCCCGCCGAAATGCTCGGTCAGCCGTTCGGCGAAATAAAGCGGGGAGGGCCGGCCCACATAATCGCGCCACAACTGATCCATTTCCGCTTCAAACGCCGGATCGGCCTTGGCCTCGGCGTAGGCGCGCTCGACATGGAGCACCAGCGGCATCAGTGTTTCCGCCACATAGCGCCCGCCATAGGCGCCGAAGCGGCCCTGGGCGTCAGGTTGAGCCGAGAGGGTGTTGGGCGCGGACTGCCCGGCGGGGGTGAGATCGGTTTGGGTCATGGGCGCGAAATATCACGCTCCAGCCAATTGGCAAATGTAGCAAACGGTAGGGCGGGTTGGGGTCGCCACGGGGTTTGGCGTTTGCCGGTCGAGGAGGACAAGGTGTTATTGTACGTTTGTTGGGCGACATGAAACGTAAAACCACACCGTCATAAATAACAGCTCGTTTCCCACTCCGGAGCCCAGCGACGTGAGTGGGACCCAGGCGGCCGTAGCGCGACGCCATTGGCGAAGGCTGTCCCTCTGTGGTGAGCCCGTCGCCCCCCTGGGTCCCACCGCTCTTGCTGACGCAAGCCGGTGGAAATCGATTATTCTGGATTGGTTGTGGGCGAGCACAGCAAACGGTAGAACGTCGTGGGTTCATTTGGGCATCTACGCGTTGGGCGGCGATGACTGGGTCATACTGAAAGTCTTAGGCAGGGCGTTCACTTGTGACCAGCGTGTGGATGAAGGAGGCGTCATGCCGCGGTCCGGTTCAAAAACCATTGTGTGCGCCAGCATGTTTGCGATCGGCGCTGGTTGTGCGACCGCCCCGCCCCCCGCGCCAATGCAGGGCGGAACGCGTGAGCCGCCGCGATACTACGAATGCTCAGCCAGTGCGGAGAGCGAGTTTGGCCGGATCAGCGGCTGGCGTACGGTCGATTTGGAGGGCGCAGACTACATCTCGGTCAATGATTGGCGGACCCTACTCATAAGCTGGAACTATGCGGTGAACCAATGGCAATCGCCAGGCTACACCTATCGCATGTCTTGGTTTGAAACAGGCGATCGCGACGCCTTGAATGAATCCGGGTGGCTGTCGATTTATTTCCGCTGGACCGAGGAGCTTCCCCGCCGCTACTCGTTGCATTTCGCTCGGGGCGAGGAGCGTCCAATTCGCGGGGACGTCGCGATGCAAACCACGCTGCGCGGGCGTCAGGACCATGATCGCACGGGCACTCATGTGATTTTGAGTTTCGGAGAATTGCGGGCGTTCGCGCAGGGCGCGGGCCCCCTCACCGTGCGTGTGCTGAACAAAAAAGGCGAGGCGGTTCAGTCCATGGCCCTGGATACGTCCGTTCTCGACTCAGCGGTCGAGGCCGCTCGTGAAATCTTGGCGGAATTGGACGCGAAAGCGGCCGAGTACGCGACCGCCTGTAATCTGCTCGAAGATTACGAGAGGATTGTGGTGGGTGCAGACGGATGAAACCAGCCCTGCAGTCATGACGCTGGGTCACCTTGGTCAACTATGGCCAACTACCGTCAAGCGGACCCGCCGAATGTCGTTGGTTCATTGGATTGATTGTGCGTTGGAATGATTGGTCGACGGCGGGTCCGGCCGCTCCGCGACCTTGACCCGCCCAAGGCCAATTCAAAGCATTCCATGTGCAACGCAGATCACGCCCTCACCCCCTGCGCCATAAGCTCTGGCTTGGGCTTGAGCCCAAAGGCCATGCGGGAGGGGTTCCACATCATAACCAAGGCGGTGAGCGCCACCGAGCCGGATATGGTCACGATCAAAATCAGCAGCGCCTCGACCGCCACGGGAAGCTGCCAGGCGACGATCACCGCCGCAGCGAGGATCATGACGGTCTGGTGGAACACATAAAGCGGGAAAATCGCGCGATTGAGCAGCGCCAGGCGCGGGCCATACCGGTTGAGCCAGTGATAGGCTGCGCCCACTAACGCAAAGATCACGCCCCAGGCATAGGTCACGTAAAGCAGGGCGTAGAATGCATCGGTCGCCCAATATCCGGCGTCGAAAAAGCCGATCCTGGCCAGGACCACGCCCGACACCGACGCCACCGCTGCGACACCCGCGAATACAAACCAAAACCGTCCGAGCAAGGGCCAGAAACTTGTGCGCTTTGCGGCGAGAACACCCATGGCGAAGGCGCTGATGAACAGGGCGTGGAGGTAACCGTCTTCGAAGAATTTCAGCTGATAGCCGAAGATGGGGAACAGCAACCAGCGGCAGAGAAACGCCAAGCCCACCGCGCCGGCGATCAGGGTGTAGTCGGCCCACTTGCCCTGGCGCGACCACCAAGCGAATGCCGGTTTGAGTACCCCGGAAAACGCCAGCGCCGCCAACGCCAGTGTGTAGGCCAACAAATAGACGACGAACCACAGATGATTCCAAGACGGCATGGCCAACGGCGCGCCGTCAATGACAAATTGGTCGCTGCCACTCAAATAGAGCGGCCAAAACTCAAGAAATGAGCCTGAATATTGGAGCTTGCTGGCAACCTCAATATAGGCCTGGGGCGGAATAAGGATGAACAAGCCGATCAGCAATGGCGGACCCAAACGCAATATGCGCGATCGGGCAAAGGTCTTGGGTCCAATTTTATCAATCAAGAATCGGCTGGCCGCTCCAGAAATAAAGAACAGCAAGGTCAATCGCCACGGATTGATCATGTTCATCACAAAAGTAAGCTCAGGGACGATCCGTTCCGACTTAATGTGAAATGGCCAAGGCCAATAAATCATCCCCACATGGTAGACGATCAGCAGGGCGAATGCGCCGACGCGCAACCAATCGAGATAGGCCAGCCGGCCGGTGTTTAGTTTCGCATCAGGCGAGTTGAGCTCGGGTCCGATGGGTCCGACGGGGTCGCTGTAGTGTTCATTTTGGAGAGGTAACATGCGTCGCTGAACCAGGCCAAATGTGTGTATCGCCCAGGTAAAGCGGTAAGTGCAGCGTCATAATGTCCCAATCTGAGACGCCATGCTAAGGTCGCGCCATGTCCACAAAGCGTATGGAGGTGGTCATGCGGAGCAAACATGCCTGCGTATGGGGGTTGGCGGTGGTTTTGGCAGGATGCTCGTCGTCGCCGCCACCCGTTGAACCGGTCGAACCGCCGAGCTTTTATCGGTGCTCGGATTCGGTGGAGGGGCCCTACGGTCGATTGGAAGCGTATCGGACACTCGACGCGAGCGGCGCAGACTATGTTTCAGTGAACGATTGGCGCGCCTTCAATTTGCGCTGGGTTTATGAAGTCAATGCGAGCGAGCGGCCTGGATACCGGTTTTGGGGTTCATGGTCAGACCCCGACGATGTGGGTGAAAATGGACTTGTGAGCATCATCATCGATTGGCCGGACGAACTGCCGCGCCAGTATTCGCTCCATATCGGGCGAAGCAATGTCAGGATCGATCAGGGCGCGCCGCAAATCGCCATGCAGACGGGCGGCGTGCTTGAGCGCAGCGCCAATGATCCGCGCCTGACCCATCTGAGCGCACGGATGGGGGACATTTGGGCTTTCGCCAAAGAGGCCGACACTTTCATCGCCATCGTGCGCGACCGGGAGGGCCGGGCGGTGCAATCCATGACCCTTAACGCGAGCGTGTTTGATCAGGCCTTGCGCGCGGCGCGATGGCTCAACAGGGAACTGGATAAATCCGTTACCGATTACATCGCCTTTTGCGCCTATGAGCGGGACGTTGAGACGGTCATTCTGAGTGCGGACGGTTAAGGCGGTCGGATCTACTCCAACGCTTTGCCCACTTCGCGAGTGAGGGCGACGGTCTCATCGCGCAACAAACCTTCGCCGGGTCGGCGGGCCTCGATGGAGATGATGAACTGACCGGCCAGAATCATGCCGCCGATTTCGTTCTCGCTTTCAAATGCGGCGACATCGCCCACGCCCTCCACAGGCTCGGACAAGCCGCTCTCCAAGCCCATGGTGAAGTCGAAATATCCCTTGGCGTCGCGTGAAGACCTCCAGTCGGTGAGCCCCATGGAGACCGAGACGGCGTTTGGCGGAGCGACGCCTTGGGTTTCATAGGTGCATTCCGAATAATTCAGCCCACTGGCTTCGGCCGCGTTGATCTGTTCAATCCGGTTCAGCTCCGCGCCTTCAAACTGCGCTTCAACCGCGTCGCGCGGCAAGAGCGAGCAGGGCGCATCAAAGTCGATCGTGTAGGTGCGCGCCGGCGTAGCGGCGTCGGCCGAGCTTGACGCGGTGTCGGTGTCGGCCTCGTCTGCACCGCACGCGGCGAGGAATGCGATAATTGCCACTGCGCCAATTCTGGCGTGTCTTGTCATGGTCGTCCCCCTCAACGAATTTGCTTAGGCCTAAGGTGTCATCGTTTTCAATCCGGCGCTAGCCGAACAGTTTCACGGTTCATACCGCAGGTTCAACCAGAACGCGCGCAGCCCAGAGGGATGGCCGGAACGAAGTGGGTTTGAGATCGTTGCTACACCATCCCTCATGTAAATTTCACCCAAACGAATGGGCGTCGAAATGGATATCCTTCGTCTTTTGCTTTCAATCCTTCTGCCCCCCACTGGGCGTATTTTTGCAGGTCGGCTTGACCGCACAATTTTGGATCAATGTGTTGTTGACCCTATTCGGTTACATTCCCGGCATTGTTCATGCGGTTTGGATCATCGCCAGACGCTCCGCCTAAAGCATCTGCGTTTATTCGCGCAAAAACACCTCCTCAATGGTCAAGCCAAACTCATCGGAAATGGCGAACGCCAGGGGCAGGGAGGGATCGAACCGACCATTTTCCACCGCATTGATGGAGTTGCGCGATACGCCCACGCGGCTGGCCAGCTCAGCCTGACTGAGGCCGTGTTCGGCCCGCAGCACTCGGATGCGGTTTTTCATGGGTCCGTCCTCGAGGATCGTGAACATTGCTAGCGCGCCATGCGCCAGGACCAAATCAGGCGCGCAATGATCGCGCCCAGGGCCTGAGCCAGCACCAGACTGATCACGCCAAAAGTGTAGGCCAGCAATACCGATTCACGGTCGGGCGTGGTTGGCGTGCCTGAGCCCAGGCGGTTGGCGCTGGCTATGACCAGGCTTTGAAATGGGGGGAACACCAACAAGGCCACAACCAACGCGCCGCCAGCGAGCACGCCCCATTGCAAGGCGAAGCGCTCGCCCGCGCGTTGCACTTCATCCAAATTGCGATTGATCACCACCGCAAACACAACAGACCAGGCCACCACGGCCAGCGCCAAAATGCCAGTGATGGTCAAGACCACCGTGTCGTCCTGGCGACTGAGCCAGGGCGTGGCGGCGCCAAATGCAATCACTGCAACCACGAGCGGCGCTGCCAACGCCGCGATATGAGCGGGCTTTGTCGATGATGGGGATGCCATGCGCTGTCCTCCTTTGACGCGTGTTCTGACGGCGTGCTTTGCAAAACACGCTTGTCCAAATGACAATTAAACTTGTCATATCAGCTGCACGCTTGTCAAGTGTGCTTGGCGCCGGGGAGAGGATGACGCAATGAATCGAAAACTGTTCCCAGAAAAATTATTCTGGATGTAATTATAAGCAAGTAAGAGGCAAAATACGCTACCGTCGCTCGATTATATTGAGGAACAAGCATAAAATGGACAATTAATTGGGCAGACTGGTTTATCTGGCATTCATTCTTTGAATAAAGATGATTGGTTCACTGAGTTCAATGCTCAATGAATCTCATTGGACATTGAAAGATATGCGGGGTAGCTGCGTTATCTCTACGGCTTTGTGTGACGGTGCGCAGTTGTTCAACAGTGTGTTTCACCCAGCCGATACCATCCCACAAGCGTGCACCATGAGCCCAAACGCGGCTGCACGCGGATCTCGCTAACCACCGCGAAGCCGAAATCGCTGTCGTTGAAGCGTTCATCTTGGAAAGATGTGAAATCCAGCCGCACAGCCAAGCCGCTGCGAATCACTTGTTCCGCGCCGATTGAGTAAGCGCGATAGAGATCTTCATCCAATTCGGTGATGGCGGTCGAAGCGGCGAGGGTAAACGGGTTCTGATCGCCGCCAAATCGGCGCTCGACACCAAAGGTAATCCCGCTCGAATCGATGCCAGGCTCCGGGCGCAAACTGTCGCCATGGTCGGCATAGGACCCGCCCACGCGCCAACGGCCCTTGTCGATAATCCCGCCCACACCCCAACTGCGAATGTCTTGGTCGGGCCCATCGGAGTTTCCATAGGAATAAATCCCACTGACGATGGCTGAGGCGCCATTGAAATTCAGCGACGTCCACGCCGCCGCCTCCAGCGGTACGGCGACATCGCTCTCGGGCAGCTTGTCAAACGGCTCAAGACCGATGGAGAGGGCGAACCCCCTGTCGGTGCGCCGCTTCGTGCCCTCCATGTCGCGAGTCAGACTGCGCTGGAGCACCAGTTTAGTCACGCCGCGTGTTTCGACCGGCGTGACAATGGGGACGGGGCGGAAGCGCGGCTCCTCTCGCTCGGTCAGTCCTACTGTTGGTCCCAGCACTTGACCCAGACCGGTGGCCGGGGCGGCGAGCGCGCCCAGATAGCTGGCGCCATTTTCCAAATCGAGCGCCAAACGCGTGCGGCCCACATCCACGGTGAGCCGCTCAGTACGTGCGCGCAATAGCGGCGTCACATTGGACCGTGGAGCGCCGCGTTCACCCTGAGTTTGCTCGAAGTTTTCCTCTGAGGCGCTGAACCGTAAACTGACGCGCCGCTCAATGGTGCGTTCCAGCCAATCTTCCAGCCAATTCAATTCGATATCGATGGCGGGACTGAGCTCGATCTCCGCATTCTGCAGCGTTTCGCCAAACTCGTCTGCTCCGCGGCCATATTGAATAGCGACGTCTCCGGCGATATCGATGGTCCAAGCTTTGCCGTCGCCAAAGCGAATAATGTAGTCCTCGCCACGCGCGGGATCGCCCAGCGACCACCAGCGTGATTGTTCGCGTGCCGTAGGGGCGTAGGGGTCTGAGTCGGGGTCTTCGGCCAAAAAAGTGGTGTCGTGCGTCAATTCATCTGGGCCATAAAGCCCGCCATCGTCATAAGCGGTCAAAACGGGGTCGGTTATTGCGTGAACCTCTCGGTCACTGGCCTCTTGCGTGATGACATTGGGTTCAGCGTCGTCGTCCGCTGACTGCGCCCACGCGCCAGCCATCGATAACGTCATGAACGTACATGCAAGAACGACCGATTTCATGTGCGCCGTTACCAGGATTCAGCTCGCACGTTGCGCTCGCACAGTATCGCCATCAGGGTCCCCTCACCTCAGTGTCGTGCTCTGTTTGCTAATTTGCACGTTGTCTAATCAGTAGCACAGGCAGTTTCCGTTTCAACGGTCCGCAGGAAGATCGTCCGGCGCAGCCGACCAGGACAAAACGCAGAAGATCGAATTGCGTTTCATTCTTACTTGTCTAGGCGAGCATCGGGCGGCGCCCGTCGACACAGCTGCGTGTCCAGGGGATAGATTTGTTCGGTATCGCGTCGTTGAAGAAAACAGGCATCGCCACGCATCACAATATCGAACTGGGTGGGTGTGGCTGTGCTGTGGGTTTCGTTTGGCCCCAGTGGCGGCGGCAGGACCGAAACTGTCGATGACTGCGTGAGATCGCCCGGCCCAATTTCGACACGTGCACGCCCCATCGCCTCGGCGAGCGCGGCGCGCAGTTTGGCCATCGACGCCTCATCCGTGCTGTGCAGCACCGCAGGATAGACCGTGTCCTGGGTCTGACACCCCGAGCCGAACATGGCGCTCAGCGCCGCGACTAAACCAAGATGAAAGCGTGGGGCCGGCATGGTCACTGCCCGCTTGGTCGATCGCCGGGCATGGTCATATCGCGATTGGTGCTCATGACCGATGGTCTCAGCGACTCAGGATCTTCGATGCTGGCGCCAGGGACAGCGCCGATGGCGACGATCTGCGAGCTCACCGTGGTGGCTGGAACAGCCGGACAGGTCGCGCTCACACGGTATTCCAGCGCGGCGGCCAAGAGCGCCTCTGACTCGTCGCCCAATTCAGAATTAATATCGTCGGGAACGACGCATCCCGGCGTTTTCACGCCAAATGCGGCGCTTGAATTCATCGGCACAAAGCCGTCGGCGAAGTCGCCAAATCCTTTATCGTTCACGCCTTGGAACTGAATGGTGTAATAGGTCTCGCCGCAATTGTCGGTGGGATAGAATCCAAACGGCTTGCCGCAGGTGGTGTCGCCGATCAAAATCACCTCAATGTCCACGCCGCGCAGACCATTGATCACCGCTTCACTGGCGCTGCAGGTATTGCCGGTGGACAAGATGAACACTCGGTCCAAATCGAGACTGTCCAGCGGTGTCCCACTGGCCAGTGAAAACCCGAGGCCCGTATCATAGAACGGAATCGGCGAATTGAATTCACCCGTCACCGGATTGCGGTTACCGGCGTCATCGTTGAACCGCAGCAATTCGAAAGTTTTGCCGTCTGTCTCCGCGTCCCCGGCAATCATGTACGCGGTCTGGGATGCAACGGCCAATAGCCCGCCGCCATTATAGCGCAGATCGAGGACAAGGTCAGTCACGCCTTCTGCGGCCAAAGCGCTGATGGCGTCGGCAATTTCAGCTTCCGATGCAAAGGGGCTGAAGGTGTTGAACAACACATACCCCACCTTGCCCGTGGGCGTGTCGATCACGGAAAAACGGTTCACGGGTTTGGAGGCAATGTCCTCTGCCGTGAGCGTGATGGTGCGAGTGGAGGCGGAGCCGGGGTCTTGCACGACGAATGTGTGCATCTCCCCCGCCGTTTGGGGAAACAAGCCATTGTTGAGCGTGTCCACGTCGGCCCCGAACTCAACATCCACGCCGTCAACTTCGAGGATTCGTGTTCCGCGGCGGAGGTTGGCCACGCCCAAGACTTCGTCGGACGCTGGAGTATCAGGTTCAGTGAACAGCACGCGCACATCGCGCGGCGGCGCTCCCGCCAGGATCACGAACACCGCGCCATATTCGGGCAGAGGCGCTGAATTACGCTGTTCCAGAAACTCTTCCGTGGGCTGGCTGAAGTGAAAATCATCTTTGTCTTCGCCAGATGGCGTCACCTCATCTGTTTTGAGAACGGCGAAATAGTCCAGACGATCGTTGAACGTGTAAGGATCGCGGTCCACGACTTCGTCGTTCCACAGATAGGTTTCATTGGTCCAAGACCGGAGCCAAAATAGCTCGTCAATGAGTTCCCCGGCCTTGTCGGGAAATGTGTTGCCTTCGATATCTTGGCCAACTCGGGGCGTTTCACAGAAATCTTTGAATGTGCTGGCGGACGGATAAACATTCGGTGTCCAGGTCGGTCCACTCCCGCCAGACGTTGGCGTGGGAGTCGGCGTGGGAGTCGGCGTGGGCGAAGGCGTGGGAGACGGGGAACCGCCGCCGCCACCGCTGCAGGCGGCTAACACCATCATCGCCGAAATAGCGCCGATCGCCACCGCGCTCTTCCATCCCACCCGTAATTTTGTGTGTGTTTCTGTCATGACGTCCCCAATTGATCATGCAACTTTGGCAAAATTAGCGTGCTCAATACCGGACGTCTGTCAAGCTGAATGCGCGCATGGGCCGATGGGTGTTAGCGCTTTGCCGCCTGGATGAAATCGCGAACTTTCGTGGGGTCTTTGACGCCAGGCGACATTTCAACTCCCGATGATACGTCCACGCCAAAGGCGCCGGTGCGTGCAATCGCATCAGCCACAGTGTCTGGCGTCAGGCCTCCGGCCAAGAACCAGGGCAGGGCGGAATGCCAATCGCCGAGAATAGACCAGTCGAAAGGCACGCCATGCCCGCCGGATCGATCCGCACCATCAGGCGCCTTCGCATCCAACAAGAGCCAGTCGGCGACGTCTGTGAAGCGCCTCGTCAGTTGCAAATCGTCAGCGGAGTGAACCGGCAAGGCTTGGATGATCGACGCGCCGGTTTCGCGTGCAAGCGTGAGGGCGTCCTGCGGTTGTGGCGCGCCGTGCAATTGGAGCCACACGCCTTGATTAGGGTGTTCGCTCATCGCGGCATGCACCGGCGTGCGTTGGGTGCTGACAATGACCGGAATGGCTCCGCGTCCCAACACATGTTGCGCCAGCGCAATCGCGCGCTCGGGAGGGACATATCGAGGACTGGCTGGAACCGCGATCAGGCCAATAAAGTCGGCGCCGGCATCAAGCGCCACGTCGATCATGGCCTCATCAGTTAAGCCGCAGATCTTGACCTGCACCATGACATGTGCGCTCCGGCGGCGTGCGTTTTGCTAGCTGTCTCCGTCCCGACGAGACGCATTGACCCGCTCGCGCAGCTCTTTTCCCGCACGAAAAAAGGGCACGGCTTTATCCGGGACGGCCACCGATTCTCCGGTGCGAGGATTGCGCCCTTTACGGGCCTCTCTCTGGCGTACGGAAAATGCGCCAAAGCCACGCAATTCAACCCGCCCGCCTTCCTCTAATGCATTGGAAATGGTTTCGAGCACAGTGCGCACTGATCGTTCTGCTTGATCAGCGTTCAATTCGGGATGAAGCGCGGCGAGGCGCGAAATCAGTTCACTTTTTATCATGCGGAGAACGGAGCGCTCTTTGCCTCAACGACGGTTGATGGATTAGTCCTGCTTCGCGTTGGTGTCCTTAAGGGCTGCGCCCAGAATGTCACCGAGTGACGCGCCGGAGTCAGACGAGCCATATTGCTCAACGGCTTCTTTTTCTTCCGCAATTTCAAGCGCTTTGATGGAAAGAGACACACGACGGGCGCCTTTGTCAATATTTGTCACCCGTGCATCCACCTTATCGCCGACAGAAAAGCGATCCGGGCGCTGATCCTCGCGATCACGCGACAGGTCGGACTTGCGGATGAAGGCGGTGAGTTGCCCGTCATCGTCGCCCAAGGTCACTTCAATGCCGCCAGACACCACGTCTGAGACCGTGCAGGTGACGGTGTCGCCACGCTTATACCCGCCCGAAGTGGTGTCAAACGGATCAGCCTGCAGCTGTTTGATGCCCAGCGAGATCCGCTCTTTTTCCACATCCACGTCGAGCACAACGGCTTCGACTTCATCGCCCTTGTTGTAGCGCTTGATGGCGTCATCGCCAGACTCGCTCCAATCTAAGTCGGACAAGTGCACCATGCCGTCGATTTCTTCGCCAAGGCCGACAAACAGACCGAACTCGGTGATATTGCGCACTTCGCCTTTGATCTGAGAGCCGATCGGGTGTTCGGCGGTGAACGCTTCCCAGGGGTTGGACTGGGTTTGCTTCAAGCCCAGCGAAATGCGTCGCTTGGAAGCGTCCACGTCCAGGACGATGACTTCCACTTCCTGGCTGGTGGACACGATTTTGCCGGCGTCCACATTCTTTTTGGTCCATGACATTTCCGACACGTGCACCAGACCCTCAACGCCAGACTCCAGCTCCACGAACGCGCCATAGTCGGTGATGTTGGTCACGCGGCCTTCAAAGCGCGCGCCCACTGGGTATTTGGCTTCCACGCCTTCCCATGGGTCGCTTTGCAGCTGCTTCATGCCCAGTGAAATGCGTTGGGTGTCGGGATTGATCTTGACGATCTGCACTTTGACCGTATCGCCAACCGCCAACACTTGGCTTGGGTGGTTGACGCGTTTCCACGACATGTCCGTGACGTGCAGCAGCCCGTCAATGCCGCCCAGATCCACGAATGCGCCATAGTCGGTGATGTTCTTCACGACGCCTTCGCGCACTTCGCCCTCGGCCAATTGATTGACCAGTTCAGCGCGCTGTTCAGCGCGGCTTTCTTCAAGCACGGCCCGGCGGGATACGACGATATTGCCGCGCGGGCGGTCCATTTTCAGGATGGCGAAGGGCTGATTTTTGTTCATCAGCGGGCCGACATCGCGCACGGGGCGGATATCCACCTGGCTGCCTGGCAGAAATGCGCTGGCGCCGCCAAGGTCCACCGTAAACCCGCCTTTGACGCGCCCGACAATGGCCCCGTCCACGGGTTCGGTGGCTTCGAATTTCTTCTCGAGCCGGTTCCACGCTTCTTCGCGGCGCGCCTTTTCTCGGCTCAGGATCGCGTCGCCCAGTGCATTTTCAATTCGCTCGAGAAACACATCGACGTTTTCGCCGACTTCCACGCTCTCTTTTTCGCCGTGGGCGACAAACTCGCGCAGTGGGATTCGACCCTCGGTTTTCAGGCCCACATCAACGGTCACGAAATCATTTTCTATGGCGGTCACGACGCCCTGCACGACGCTGCCCTCTCGCAAATCGCGGCTGGCAAAACTGGCTTCTAAGAGTTCGGAAAAATCCTCTGTCGTGGGGCTCAAGGTCGTGGCGTCACTCATAATCGGTCTCGTTCTCCAATGCGCTTCATCGGCTTCTCCCAGTCGGGGCCAGCAACAAGTCTAGCCGGTGTCCATAAACCGCTAGCGCCCGCAACGCAAATGTCGCGTGCCATGAAAGTCTGTGATTTTTCACTCCTCACCGGCGTTTTTGTGCGCCGTGGGGGTGGATATCGCTTCGCGCACAAGCCGAAGCGCCTCTGAGGCGGCCTCATCTATGCTCATGTGCGTTGTGTCAAGTAGGAATGCGTCCTCGGCGGGACGCATGGGCGAAACAGCCCGTGTTTTGTCGCGTCGGTCGCGTTCGGTGAGGTCCACAGCCATGCGCAGATCGGTGATATGGTGGCCCATGGCGCGCAATTGAGCAGCTCGCCGGCGCGCGCGCACCTCCACCGATGCTGTGACAAACAACTTGGCGTCTGCCTCGGGCGACACCACCGTGCCGATGTCACGGCCATCCAGAACCGCGCCGCCAGCGCGTGACGCAAAATCGCGCTGACGCTGGAGCAATTGTTCGCGTACCGCGGGGTAGGCGGAAATTTGTGACGCAGCGGTACCGGCATCGGCTGTACGCAATTGCAAATCGTCTAGCTGGCCCACATCAATGCAGGCGGCGATCTTTGCCATGGCGGCCTCGTCGTTTAAATCGACGCCGGCCTCTAGCGCAGCGCAAGCCACCGCGCGATAAAGCAGACCAGTATCCAAATAAGCCAAGTCAAATTCCTTCGCCAGCCGGCGCGCAATGGTGCCCTTGCCGGAGGCGGCTGGTCCGTCAATCGCGATGATCACGCCGGGCTCC
The DNA here is from genome assembly GCA_964636945.1 of uncultured Caulobacterales bacterium. Lineage (GTDB taxonomy): Bacteria > Pseudomonadota > Alphaproteobacteria > Caulobacterales > Maricaulaceae > CAZADA01. Next base: position 24,095 of record CAZWVH010000039.1, read on the forward strand.
CCAGCTGAGTTTGCTCGCTGGCCTCAATGTGCGCTCCCAGCTGCGTCATGGAGTCGATAAAGCTGGGGAAGCTGGTGGCGATGGTGGACGCGTCATCAATGCCGACAGGCTCCTTCGCGCCTAAACCAAGCACAAGTGCGCTCATGGCGATGCGGTGATCGTGGTGGGTGATCACGCGCCCGCCGCCCTGAGGCCCCGACGGTCCACACCCTATGACCGCAAAGCCATCATCCCATTCGCGCGTGTCCACGCCGTTGGCGTTCAGCATGGCGCATGTGGTTGCGATGCGATCACTTTCCTTGTGCCGAAGATCGTCAAAGCCAATGAACTGCGTTGTCCCTTCGGCAAAGGCGGCCACAACGGCAAGGATCGGCGTTTCATCAATGGCGTTGGGCATATCGGACGCCTTGATCTCACGCGCTTTGAGCCCGGACGATGAGCGAAACCGATAATCCGCCACTGGCTCGCCGGCGCCGCCGCCAATCACGGCCGGCGTGGGCGCAAATGCGCCGTCCTCAGACCAGGCCGTCATAAACCGCAAGGCTTCGTTGCGCAGCGGATTGGCCGACACATCGCTCAGCGTGATTTCGCTGTCATTGGTAATCATGGCGGCAGCGGCGAAGAACGCCGCCGATGACGGATCGCCGGGCACGCGGATCGGCTTGGCGGGGGCGGTGAGGGCCGTCTTGCCGGTGACCACATGACGCCAGCCATCGCCCATTGGGTTGGAGTCCACGTTGACGTCGAACACGTTCAACATGCGTTCCGTGTGATCGCGCGACAAAAACGGTTCGGCAACGATTGTTTCGCCTTGCGCATTCAGTCCCGCCAGCAGAAGCGCAGACTTCACCTGCGCCGATCCCCCAGCGTCCCAGGTGATGGCGGTCAATGCGTCAGCGCCAATCAGCGTTGCGGGCAGGCCATCATGGGTGAGTTCGGCGCGCGCTCCCATCTGCATCAACGGATCAAGCACCCGGCGCATGGGCCTTCGCGAGAGACTGTCATCGCCCACAAACCGCGCCGTGATCGGATAACCCGCCGCAGCGCCCATCAATAAGCGACATCCCGTTCCTGAATTGCCCAAATTCAGATCGCCGCCCGGCTCGCGCCATTCTCCCGCGCCTTCCACCCGCCATGACGCGCCGCCCTCATGAAACAGTTTTGCGCCCAGCATTTGGACCGCTCGCGCCGTGGCGCGCACATCATCGGCGTCTAATAAGCCCTCAATGCGCGTAACGCCCATTGCCATGCTTGCGAGAATTAACGAACGATGAGAGATCGACTTATCACCAGGCGGCGCCACTTGCCCGCGCAGTGACGCGCTCTTGTGGGCCTTAGCGGATAGGGGGGGAAAATCAGTGTCAGATTGCACCGGTTTGCCATGGTGTTGAAGCGTCGGGCTTTCCGAGCGCGCGATGATGCGACGAACGACGAAATTGAGTGCAGCTGCGTTTACTCTATGAAAATTCGTGCATGGGCTTTTGACACCGAGGCGCGTTCGTGGCAAGCGACCGCGCC
>CAZWVH010000040.1:0-25285 GCA_964636945.1 uncultured Caulobacterales bacterium
ATAAGACCGAATTCAAAGACTGGGAAAAGTAGTCGCCCTATTTCGAAGGCTGTCTGCCGATCGAGGTGATGGCCGAGCGCGGACGCGAGACGCTGCGTCATGGGCCGATGAAGCCGCGTGGGCTAACCAATGCGCACAATCCCAGCGTGAAACCCCATGCGGTGGTTCAACTGCGTCAGGACAACCGGTTGGGCACACTGTTCAACATGGTCGGCTTTCAGACCAAGCTGAAATACGGCGCGCAAACAGATATTTTCCGGATGATCCCCGGCTTGGAAGCTGCGCAATTCGCGCGCTTGGGGGGGATTCATCGCAACACATTCTTGAACAGCCCCAAGCTCTTGGACGCACATCTGCGCCTTAGGGCTGACCCACGACTCCGATTTGCTGGCCAGATCACTGGCGTTGAGGGGTATGTGGAAAGCGCGGCCATCGGACTGCTGGCTGGACGGTTTGCCGTGGCTGAACGCTTGGGTCACCGATCGTCGCCACCACCCGACACCACCGCGCTGGGCGCACTACTGGGCCATATCACCGGCGGGCACTTAACGGGTAAAGCCACATTTCAGCCCATGAACGTCAATTTCGGCCTGTTCCCACCAGTGGACGCACCCACGAAAAGCCCTGACGGCAAACGCCTGCGCGGGGCGGACAAAGCCAAAGCGCGCAAACGCGCATGGACCGCACGCGCCTTGGCGGATTTGGATGGTTGGAGCACACATCCGGTGGGCCACCCCGCAGCCGCAGAATAACGCCGCATCGTGGTCACAATGGGATGCCGCTGTAAGCGCACTGTCATTATGGCCGTATTTTAATTTAGGCGTGGTAGACAGATTGGGGCGGCGTGCAGTGAAGTTGTGACCACTGCGCGTGTTCTTGGTATTATGCCTGTTTCGGAGTCGACCATGCGTCCTGTGGTGCCCCCCACTCCATCCTACCGGTCAGCCGGTTCCAATCCCTTGCGCGGCTTTTTCCGCATTGTGATCTGGGTGTTGGTGATCAATCTCGCGGCTGCGACCGCGGCGAGCATTTTTGCCCCGCGCGAGTTTCCCTGGGAGCTCTTGGCGCACTTCCAACACTATATGGCTGCTGCCGGCGTGGTGATTGTGGTGCTGGCGCTGTTGTTTCGGTTCTTTCTGGCCATTTTGGCGAGCCTCGCCGCCATTGCGGCCCTGGCCCACGCCGTGTTTGCCCCATTGATGGACACCGCTCCAGGCACGCTGTTTGCGGAAGCTTCGAGCGCGCGCGTGATTTGGGCCAATGTGTTAGGCCAGCCCGACGCCCTGCGGCGCACGCTCGATATGGCGGCGTCGGAAAACGCACAACTGGCAATGATCACAGAGGTCCCGCGCGACGTGGACTTGGCCACATTCTCCGAGACCTTTACGTGTGTGGACGAACCCGAAATCATCGACACCTTCGCTGTGGTGATTTTTGCCCCACCGCCATGCGTTGACGGCTCAGCGCCAAGTTTTGGGGCTGGCGCCAACGCGGTGCGCGCCAAACGACTTGAATCGGGGGCTAGCGCAATTGAAGTTGTGGCGACTCATCCTGCCCCCCCGATCACGCCACACTATCTGACCCGACGCGACGAACTGATCCGGACGGCGGTCACGGTGGCGGACAACACGCCCGGCCCGGTATTGCTGATCGGTGACTTTAACGCCACGCCTTGGTCCGACGTCATGGCCCAGATCGGGCGGCGCGGACTGAACCTGGTCGATTGCGGCGCACCGTTCACGCCCACCTGGTCGCCGCTCTACACATCGCCGCTTGGCCGATATATCGGCCTGCCGATTGATTCAGCCTATGTCAGCGAGGGCGTGACCGCCGCTTGCCGGGTGGGGCCGGATGTGGGTTCAGACCACCGCCCTTTGATCGTGGATGTGAGTTCGGCCAGCTAAAAATCTGCATCCAAGACAATACGATAGCGCGCTTTGCCGGCTTCAAGATGTTCAAACGCCTCGTTGGCTTTGCTCATGGGCATGTGCTCGGTGATTGGCGTGATGTTGTGGCGTGCGCAAAACTCAAGCATGTCCGCCAGCGTCGCCGGCGAGCCCAGTGGCGAGCCGGAGATTGATTTCTGCCCGGGAATTAAGCCGAAGGCGGCCACGGGGATTGGTTCGAGCACCGCTCCCACTGTGTGGAGGCGACCCTTGGGTCCAAGCGCAGCCAAGTAAGCATCCCAGGGCAGCGCGGCATTGGCGGTGTTCAAGATGAAATCCAACCGGCCGTTAAGCCCGGCGATGGCGTCGGGGTCGCGGCTATTGACCACGTGATGGGCGCCCATGCGTTTGGCCTCATCGGCCTTGGCGCCGGTGGAGGTGAATGCCGTGACCTCACAGCCCCATTTGTTCAAGAACATTACGGCCAAATGACCGAGTCCGCCTATGCCGATCACGCCCACGCGGTCGGTGGGGCGGATGTCAAACTCGACAATAGGATTGAACACGGTGATGCCGCCGCAAAACATGGGTCCTGCTTCAGCGGCGCTGACGCTGTCGGGCAATGCGATACACCATTCCGCGCCCGCCTGAACCCGCTCAGCGAAGCCGCCAAACCGGCCAATAATCGTGCTTTCCGCAGTTTGGCAGAGATTGTGATCGCCATGCATGCAGTTCGCGCAGGTCATGCAGGACTTGGAGAACCAGCCGAGACCGACGCGATCGCCCTCCTTCAAATGTGTGACGCCCCCACCGACTTTAGCAATGCGGCCAATGACTTCATGACCCGGGACTAAGGGGTATTTGGCGTTGCCCCATTCATTGTTGAGGACCGACAAATCAGAATGACATAAGCCGCAGTTTTCAACCGCCACCTCAACCTGCCCCGCGGCCAATGGCTTGTCTTCAAATTCGAACGGCTCCAACGGCGCTCCAGCGGCGCGGGCGGCATAGGCTCGGGTCATATCAACGTCCTTATCCCTTTTGTGTCAGTTTGCTATCCCGTGTGCTAGGCGATAACTGGCGTAATCCACGCGAAAAGCAAAGGCGCGGTTTGGCGCGCGTGGCGACGCAGAGGCACGTCCAGCGCGGCCAGCTGCATAATTTTTGTCCCCCGGCGCACGAAAACCTATCCCAATCCTGTTTGGCGCTGGGCCAAGTGCGTGATTTTTTGCAACAAAAATCGCATAAGGGATTCTTGTGAGTGACTCCCTTGTCTCAACGCCTCAAACTGGGACACAAGTCATCCTCGGACACCGCTCGCGTAGTGTGAGCTCGAGTTTGAAAACGAGTAGACATGTTGCGTCCACGCCGTCCCCAAATTCTGCTTGCCGCAGCTTTTGTGCTGATCGGCCTCACGCTGAGCAGTTATTTGGCAAGGCTTGGCTATCCGTTTGAGTTATTCAGTCATTTCCGCCCACAATATGCGGCATTGTGCGCTGTGGTGTGCATCGTTCTACTAATGCGCAAAGAATGGCGCATCGCCAGTTTGACGCTTGCCGCGGCAACTGCGAACGCTGTGGCCGCGTTCGCGCCGTTTCTTGTGATTGCCCCGCCGCTCCAACCCGCAGCCGAGACAAGGCGGGTTATCTGGGCGAATGTGCATGGGGATATGGCGGCGGCGCAGCGGCTCGCAGCGTTTGTGGAAACCAACAGCGCCGATGTGGTTGCCATTACCGAAGCCCATCAACTCGTCGAAGTGGCGGGACTGTTTCCCGACCATCCCTGCGTCATCGGAAACGGCGCCAGCTCAGCCTTCAGTGTAATTTTGTTCACACGCGCTCCCTGCCCCATCCAGGGCGCGCCGATCACCAGTCCATGGCCGCACGCCACCCAGCGCGTGGTGCTAAATGATGAGCTCACCGTGGTCGCTGCCCATGGGGCCCGCCCAGTGGACACACGCATGTTGGCCATGGGGCCGAAACACTGGCTGTCAGCGGGTCAGGTGAGTGTCCGCGATGAGGTGTTGCACGCCGCGGCCAACGCGGCGCGCACCGACGCGCCCGCCCTATTGGTGGGGGACATGAATGCTGCGCCGTGGTCGCCCATCGCGATCCAAACTGCCAGTGATGGCTTAGTTCGCATATCCTGCGGGGCGCCATGGGTCTCGACCTGGCCCGTGGCCCTGCCCGTGATCGGCCTGCCGCTTGACCATGCCTATGTGACCTCTGATATGGCTGCGGGCTGCCGCGTGGGCCCCAATATCGGTTCTGATCATCGCCCCTTGGTGATCGACGTGGCGCCCGCCGATGTGAGCCAGCAAGTCGCCGTCTTGCGGCGATAGGCCGCTTTAGAGCCCACCGCTCACAGACCGCCACACAAAGATCGCCTGACGCCGCACGCGCGGAACATCAATGCGACTGGTCCAGGGATCATAGTCATCACGGGTCATCGCGTTCAGGTAAGCGGGTATGATCGCGCCATAACCAAGTGCAGGCCACAATGATGGCTGAACATCCGCCATGGCGCTTTGCGCAGCGCGATGGGTTTCAGATGCCGCCGTAAGCAGCGGCGCAATGAGTTGACGTCCTTCATAGGGATTGCGTGCGCGCTCCAAATCCTCTTTGGATTTTCCAATCGCTTCCAAAGCTTTCGTGACGGCTGGCATGCGGCCAGCCCGAGCAAATTCGGCAAAGGCGCGAGCGTACCCCGTCAATCCCCATGCGCGCCCCACCAAGAGGGCAGCGTCGCGATCCTGAGGCGCGATGACGTGTTCCCCAGCCAAACACGACAAAGCGGCGATGGCCAACCGTCCAGCCGTATTGTCCACATGGCGCACGAGATCGTCCATTTGGTCCCACTCCGCGCGATCGCATTCAGGCTCGCGCGCGTCGATCAACGCCTCAAAATCGGCTTCGGTCGGCCGCGGCGCGCCGGCGGGAAACGCCTGCACCATGGCCCCGACGACAGGGTGGCGGCGGGCCTTATTGGGCGTGGCGAAAACTTCGGCCACTGCCTCACGCCACCACGCCAGCCGGATCTGAGCGATCATCGGCTCAGATGTGACCCAGGGCGCGCGGGCGATCTCATCGGCAAACGCGTAGAGCGCGATCAGCCGCTTTCGCCCATCAGCGGGGGCAAATCTCGACACCATCCACCGATCAGGATCAATGCGCTTGACGGTCTGCGTGAGGTCAGAATTGTTCATTCCACGCCTTTGTGGTGATCAATTACGTCGCGCCCCCGTGACGTTTGCATGAAACCTGTTATCTCAAGGAACACTTAGATCGAACAAAGCGTTCATTCTTGTTCGATGATGTCACACCAGCACGATGGAGCGATCCTATGGCGTTTACCCTGCCGCCTCTTCCCTATGCCCGCGATGCGCTCGCGCCGCACATTTCGCCAAACACGCTGGATTATCACTATGGCAAACATCACCAAACCTATGTGGATAATCTCAACAAGCTGACTGACGGCACACCGCACGCCAATGCCGCGCTGGAAGATGTGATCCGCGCCGCGGAAGGGTCAAACCAAGGGGTGTTCAACAACGCCGCGCAAGTGTGGAACCACACATTTTATTGGCACTCCATGGCCCCCAATGGCGGAGGCGCTCCTCAGGGCGACATCGCTGACAAAATCAATGAAGACTTCGGCTCCTACGACGCCTTCAAGGAGCAGTTCGCCACGGCCGGCGCCACCCAGTTCGGTTCCGGCTGGGCTTGGCTTGTGCTGTCCAATGGCAAGCTTGATGTGCGCAAAACGCCGAACGCGGAAACTCCTGTCACTGACGGCGCGACAACGCCATTGCTCACCATGGATGTGTGGGAGCACGCCTACTATCTGGACTACCAGAACGCCCGGCCCAAATACATCGCCTCATGGCTCGACAATCTGGTCAATTGGGAATTCGCCAACGCGAATTTGGCGAAGGCTTAGCCGTCCATTATGTCGCTGTCGCCCGGTCGGCTCTCACACAGCGATCAGGGCGGCGGCGATATGACGGCCTTGTCCCACAAGGGTGGCGTACACCCGGCAAGCAGCGCCGGTGTCCATGAATTCCAGGCCAACGGCTTCGCGCCGGCACCAGTCGCTCAAGGCTGCCGGCGGATGGGTCATCATCGCCCCACAGCCCAACAGGATTAACTCCGGACGCGGCGATGCTTGGAATACGGGCGTCATGACCGTCAGCGAGATATCGGCCATGGTTTCGACCGGCCAGCTTGACACTTCGCCGTTGACAATCAGCACCGAGCCGTCATGGCGCTCGCCGTCGAGACGAAATCCGCCCTCGCCATAGGCTTCGAGGTGGGGGTAAATGAGCCGCTTCGACGGCGCGTTCATGACGCCGCCGGCAGATCGGCCGTTTCGCCGCTATCGCGTTTAACGCCAAGAAGCATCAGCACCGGTGCGGCAACGAACACCGAAGAATACGTCCCGATGATGACACCGAAAATCATCGCAAACGAAAACCCCCGCAATGTTTCGCCGGCAAACAAGAACAACGGCACAAGAGCCAATAGCGTGGTCACCGAAGTCATGATGGTGCGCGCCAAAGTGCGGTTAATCGACATGTTCAACAGGTCGTTTAATGGCATGCGCTTATAGCGGCGTAATTCTTCGCGTACGCGGTCGAACACCACCACCGTGTCGTTCATGGAGTAGCCCACAATGGTCAGCAAAGCGGCGACGATGGGCAATCCAAATTCGATCTGAAAGAACGAAAATACACCCAGCGTAATAAAGACGTCGTGAACCAAGGCGGCGACGGCCCCCACACTGAACTGCCAGTCAAACCGGAATAAGATGTAAATCAGCATTAAAATAAGCGCCGAGACGACCGCGGTGACGCCGGCCCACACGAGTTCTTCCGACACCTTGGGTCCCACCACATCAATGCGAGCGCCGCTGAGATCAAGTCCGGGATAAAGCCCAATCAACGCGTCTTCCACTTCGGCTCGAGCGGCTTGCTGCGCCCGTTCCGCAGCTTCACCCCCTCCACCTTGGGCGCGCACCCGAATCAACACCGCATTGGGGCGCTGGCTGTCCACCGCGCGCTGCACCTCGACCGGACCAAGTCCGAGCTCAGAAACCACACCGCGGATTTGATTGATGTCCGGTTCAACGGGCGTTTCCACATCCACCAGCACACCGCCAACAAAATCGATGCCAAAGTTGAGGCCGCGGGTGGCGAGCGAGACGGCCGAAACGGCAATCAACGCGGCGGAAAGGACAAACGCCAGCATGCGGCGTTCGATGAACTTGTACTTGGTTTCGGTAACCAGAAATCGTCCAACCATGGTCCAGTCCTAAATCAGCAGTGTCTTGGGACGGGAACGGGCGAACCACCAGGCCACAAGGGCGCGTGAAACCACAAAGGCGGTGAACACGGATGTGAGAATGCCAATGGCCAAGGTCACAGCAAAACCTTGAACCGGTCCCGAGCCGAGGAAAAACAACACAAATGCGGCGATGAATGTGGTGATATTGGCGTCCAAAATCGTGGTGCGGGCGCGCAGATAACCAGCTTCGATGGCGTTGGCTGGCGTTCGGCCCGCGCGGAGTTCCTCACGAATGCGTTCGAAAATCAGCACATTGGCGTCCACCGCCATACCCACGGTGAGGATGATGCCAGCGATACCGGGCAAGGTGAGCGTGGCTTGCAGGCCCGACAGAACGGCCAAAATCAATATCACATTCGCCAAGAGCGAGATGTTCGCGAACAGACCAAACAGCCGATAGGCATAGGTCATGAACACGATGACCGCGATAAAGCCCACCGCCAGAGCTATGGCGCCAGCGCGCACCGCGGCTTCACCAACGCCCGGACCCACCGTGCGCTCTTCAATAATCGTGAGTTCTGCGGGCAGTGAACCTGCGTTCAACAATGCGGCCAAGTTTTGTGCCTGCAGCAGGGTGAAATTGCCCTCAATATAACCGCCGCCGCCGCAAATCGCTGAGCGGATCACCGGCGCGCTGATCACCTCATCATCCAAGATCGACGCAAAACGGCGCTCCACATTCTCGCGCGTCAAATCACAGAAGATATCCGCACCGCGGCCATTAAAATCAAAGGTGACAATGGGCAAGCCATCGTCGGGATCAAATGCTTGGCCCGCCCGGCGCAGATCTTCGCCCGTCAGGGGCACATCGCGGCTGACCAGCAAGAACGGTTCAGCCATTGATTCCGCAGCCACCAATTCATTGGCGACGAGCACATTGGTGGTGGGCGCCGCCCTGGCCACAAATTTCAAATTGCCCAAGACCGCTTCGGCCAAAACGCGACGATTGGACGGATTGCCCGAGCCATCAGCGAGCGCTTCGGCTAAAGCCTGGTCTTCCGGCGCCGCCTGGCCGGTCATCACCCCAGAGATGGCGTCGGCGAACGAGTCTGCAACAATGTCGAACGCCGCATCGTCGTCGCGCGTCAAGTTGTACATGGCAAACAGGGGCGCAGTGAGTTGCTCAGCATTGCCGCGAAAGATTGGCGTCAGGAATTGGGCGATATCCTCAACCGATTCCTCTCGCAGAAGATCATTATTGGGGTGAAGGCGCGCAATTTCCTCCGCGACAGCCCGAGCGAGGCTGGGCTCAAGCTCAACGTCTGCGCTTGGCGGTGTGTAGGCGGGTTGGGCGGCGAACCCACTTTCCACCAATTGTTGCAGCTCAACTTGGTCGGAGGGCGTCACCAGCTGCAAGGTCAATTGCGCCGTCGTGCCGATCCGCTCCTTCAAGAGCTCAGGATCATCCACGCCCGGCGCTTGAACCAAAATCCGGTCTTCGCCTTGGCTTTGGATCGAGGGTTCGGTAACGCCAACCGAGTCGATCCGGCGACGGATCACGCTTTGTGCATCGCGGATCGTACGTTGACGCACATCGGCGAGATATTCCGGCGTCACTTCGAAGTACACCGTCAACCCGCTTTGGCGAACGCGAAATTCGGTATCACCTTGATCATTGAATGTCGTGACGAGCACATCGCGCAAAATCGGGAGACCTGTGGCGCTTTCCGCCTCATCGGGGAAATCCAATTCGATTTCGCCGTCATCATTGACAAACGGGCCGCGATTGATTGCTACGCCATTATTCCGGGCGGCTTGGCGCAGATTGATCACCCCCTGCTGGAGCCGGTCGGCGCGGGCTTGGTCGAGATCGACTTCATAGAGCAGATGCGATCCGCCCTGCAGGTCGAGCCCCAGATTCACGGTTTTGAGGCCCAGTGCATTGACGAGGGACGCCGGCATGCCGCCAGGTACAAAATTGGGGGATGCGTACAATGCCCCGATCGCCAAGACGAACAGGATCAGTCCCACCTTCCATTTGCTGAAATACAACATAACGCGTGGGCTCAGTCGTCTTTGGGGGGGGATTTCGCTTTGGAGTCCGACGCGTCATCGTCTTCATCGTCGTCGTCGTCGTCATCGCCCCTATCATTGGCCGCGGGGGCCGGCTCTGTTTTGGCTTTGACATCTGAAATCGCGCCGCGCTGCACGCGTACCCGCACGCCGTCAGCAATTTCCAGAGTGAGTTCTTCCTCGTAGACGCGGGTGATCTTGCCGATTAGGCCACCATTCGTGGTGACTTGATCGCCTTTACGCAAACGCGTGATCATTTCGCGATGTTCTTTCAGTCGCTTCTGCTGGGGACGGATCAGAAGGAAATAAAAGATGGCGAACATCGCCGCCAGCATAATGAGCGTACTCGCGCCCTCACCCATAAGTCTGTCCTCCATGGCCGGCGGCGCAAAGCGTGATGCGCTGCGGCGTCAATGCCCCCCAAGGCGAACGCCGTGGGTTGTGCGGTCTTAATTGCCGTAAGGCCCTCATTGTCGTCAGACATGAGGTCGATTGATCGCCGGCACAATATCAACGCGCAGCCAGAGTGCAATTGGCCACATGTCGCAAAGCGCAACTATGCGGTCGGGGTCGACTCAAACAGGTTGGCAAAAGCGCCCATGGTGGGCTCGTGGGTCAGGTCCACCCGCAGTGGCGTGATCGAGATGTGGTTATTGTAGATGGCGTGCAGGTCATCGCCGGGATCGGGATTGGACAAACCGCCTTCAAAGCCCAGCCAATAGTATGTGCGTTTGCGCAGGTCTTCGCGCCGTTCGGCCTTCAGATGCCAGTGATCGCGCGTGCCTTGCCGCGTGATTTGCACACCTTGGACTTCGTCAGGCGGGCACGGCGGAAAATTAATGTTGATCACCACGTCCTGCGGCCACCCAGCGGACACCAACCGCTCAATGATCCGCGGCGCATGGGCGAGCGCGGTTTCAAACGCCACCGATGTGCTGCTGAAAAAGCCTGAAAGCGTCTGCGACAATGCGATGGCCGGCACGCCCATCTTCATCGCCTGGATCGCCGCGGCGACTGTGCCGGAAACTGTGACGTCGTCCGCCAGATTTTGTCCCCGATTAACCCCGGACAACACCAGTCCCGGCTTTGTATCGGGGATGAGATCGTGCAGGCCGAGAAAACACGCATCCGACGGTGTGCCATGGATCGAAAACCGGCGTGGACCAAGCTCGCTCACGCGGATCGGATCGGCAAACGACATTTTGCGCGAGGCGCCGGACTGTTCGGCAGCTGGTGCGGCGATCCACACATCGTTTGATAGCTGCTCAGCGATCTTTTCCAGGCACGCCAAACCAGGCGCGTCCACGCCATCGTCATTGGTGAGCATGATGCGTGGATTGTTGGGGATCATAAAGGGCTCCTGGCCAAAACGCGTGTCGAGATCGGGCCTTGATGTATGCCCGTCGCCGAACTTTGGCAAATAACGCGGTTGTGGGTTCGCTCCTCCGGGATAACACGGACGAGGCTATTCCATAGACAGCTGAGCGGGCGCCCGCTCCAGCTAAACGTCAGCGTGCTCGCGCACGCCGATGCGCTCCACCCCGCCCATATGGGACCGCAGGGCGTCGGGAATGGTCACCGATCCGTCGGCGTTTTGGAAGTTTTCCAATAGCGCCACCATGCATCGGCCAATAGCGACGCCCGAACCGTTCAGCGTGTGCACAAACTCCAGGTGTTTCTCACCCTGCCCCTTGTTTGGATCGGGGCGGTAGCGCGCGTTCATGCGCCGGGCTTGGAAATCCCCGCAGGTGGAGCAGGAGGAAATTTCCCGATAGGCGTTTTGGCTGGGGATCCACACTTCCATGTCGTAGGTTTTGCGCGCGGCGAACCCCATGTCGCCAGTGGACAGAACCAAGACTTGGTGAGGCAACTCCAAGCGCTTGAGCACCTCTTGGGCGCAATCGGTCATGCGCTCGAGCTCGGCCTCGGAGTCCTCAGGCTTGGTGATGGACACCAGCTCCACCTTGTTGAACTGGTGCAGGCGGATCATGCCGCGCGTGTCGCGCCCGGCGCTGCCGGCCTCAGAGCGAAAGCACGGCGTGTGGGCGGTGACGCGGATGGGCAGATCGGCCTCGGAGAGGATTTGCTCGCGCACCATATTGGTGAGCGGCACTTCGGCGGTGGGGATGAGGTAGTGGCCTTCACCAGCGGCGAACACATCTTCTTCAAACTTTGGCAGTTGGCCGGTGCCGAACAGCGCCTCAGGTCGCACCAATAATGGCGGGCTGACCTCGGTATAGCCGTGCTCGGTTGTGTGCAGGTCGAGCATGAAGGCGGCGAGCGCGCGTTCGAGCCGGGCCAGATCGCGCTGAAGCAACACAAAGCGCGAGCCAGACATGGCCACAGCGGTCTCAAATTCCATATCGCCCAGTCCCTCGCCCAGCTCCACATGGTCCTTTGGGGCAAAGTCGAGTTGTGTGGGCTCGCCAAACTTACGCGCGGGGACCTCAACATTGGCGGCCTCGTCCTCGCCCACCGGCACGCCGTCCAGCGCAATGTTGGGCAGAGCGGCCAGCAGGTCGTCGCGTTCTTTGGCTTTGGCGTCGGCCTTGTGCTCCTCGGCCTCCATGGCGTCTTTCAGGCTCGCCACTTGCGCGCGCAGGCGTTCAAACTCGGCCTCATCGCCGGACGCTTTGGCCTTGCCGATCAATTTAGAGGCGGCATTGCGCTGGGTTTGCGCCTCTTGGGCGGCAGTGCGCGCGGCCTTGAAGGCGTCGTCAAGCGCGATGAGATCGGCGGCGCTCACATCCGACACGCCGCGCGCGTTCAAGGCGGCGTCGAAGGCGTCGGGAGCGGAGCGGATGGCTTTGATGTCGTGCATGGGAATTTGGCCTGAAGTGATTGCGTGGTGCTCGTAGCGCAGCCGCGCCCTATCCGTCCACCAATTGCGTGGATTAGGTCTCAGTCTCGGCCGACTCGTCCTCGTCCCAAGCCTGATCGAAGCGCTTTTCCATCAAACGCACCGCGAGGATGGAAATGCCATAGAGCGCCAGGACCGAGATGCCCAAACCGATTTGCGATAGAGGGTCGGGCGGGGTGAGGAATGCCGCAACCAGGAAAATCCCCACCACGGCGAAACGCCAATACTTGATCAAGGTCTGTGACGTGATCATTCCCACCCGCGCCATAAGCGTCAGCAAGACCGGCATCTGAAACGCAAACCCAAACGCCAGGATCAGCGTGGTGACCAGATTGAGGTATTCCGACACACGCGGCAGCAGCTCAATCGCCACGCCCCCCTCGCCGGCCGGCACTTCTTGGCCCAAGGCAAAACGCAGCACTTGGGGCAGTATGAAATAGTACACCAGCGATCCGCCCAGCGCGAACAGTACCGGCGAGGCCAACAGGAATGGCAGGAATGCGCGCTTTTCGGTCTTGTAAAGGCCAGGCGCGACAAAGGCGTAGACCTGATAGGCAATCATGGGAAAGGCCAGGATAATCCCGCCAAACAGGCCCATCTTCAGCTTGACGAAGAAAAATTCCAGCGGCCCGGTGAAGATCAAAGATAATGCGGCCAAGTCCTCGGGCGCTTCGCCACGCACTGCAATCGCAGCGTCACGGAAGGGCTGAACAAGAATTTGATAGATGTCCTTGGCGAAAATAAAGCTCACCACAAAGGCAAGACCAACCGCGATCAGAATGACAATCAGCCGTGAGCGCAGTTCGAGCAAGTGATCCAGCAAGGGCGCGCGACTGGCCTCAACGTCGTCAAAGCCATCGGGATCAGGATCAGTGAGCGTTGCAGGCGGTTTACCCATCACCCGCCGCCCTTAGCGGCGATGGTCTCGGGTTCTGGGCGCTGTTCGTCCTCGTCATGGGCGTGAGTGCTGCTCGAATGATCGTTCTCCGCAGCGCCGGACGATTGGGGCCTGGGTGTGGGACCATGCCGCGCCTCACGCTCCATGTCCGCAAGTTCAGCTGAGATTTCGTTCATGGGGCCAATGTCGCCGCGCTTGATCGCGTTGATTTCCTTACGCAGCTCCTCCAACTCGAGCTCTCGGCCCAAATCATCGAAACTACGCTGAAATTCCCGACCCATTTCGCGCACTTTACGCATAAATCCGCCCACGTGGCGCATCAGTTTGGGCAGCTCGCGCGGGCCAACAACAACTAGGGCCAGCACCGCCAGCACGATAAATTCGCCAAAGCCAAGACCGGGAACCATTGCGCCCTACTATGAGCTAGTTGCGCGTGTCCGCGGTTTCATCTTGACGTGAAGTGTGAACCTCAGCGTCGATGGTGCGGCCATCCTCAACGGGTTTTCGATCGTCGTCGTCTTCACGCAATCCTTTGCGAAAGCTTGTGATGCCGCGCGCAAGATCGCCCATGATCGACGAAATCTTGCCGCGTCCGCCAAACAGCAGAAGGGCCAGAACAACGACGAGTAGAAGTTGCATCCAACTTGGGACCATGGAAATCTCCAGGTTAATCGTAATCTAACAGGTAACGCCGCAAGGCCGTCGGCGCAATCGGCGGACTCTCAAACGTGCTGAGAACCATGTTCAAGGGCGAGCAATTCTCGCAATTGAGCCAGAGCCATGCTTTCATCCAATTGGTTTGCCTTCGGTCGGGCGGCAATCACAGCGTCCGCCCGCCGGAGCGCATCGTTCGCAAGCTCGGGGGAATGGCCAGCGACAATTTCGAGCTCTTGGCGCAACGCCTTGCCGTCTTTCAGGCGTTCGCCGTGCAGCATGCCATTGCCGTGCATAACCACATCACAGCCCGCGGCGAGTGCATTGCGCGTGCGCGCCGCAAGATCGCCCTCCAGCGCCTGCATGGAGAGATCATCGCACATCAACAACCCGTCAAAGCCGATCGCCCCGCGGATGACCTCATCAATCATCGTCTTGGAAGTCGTTGCGGGATATTGGTCGTCAATCGCCGTGTAAAGCACGTGGGCGGTCATCGCCATCGGCGCAAAGGCGAGCGCGCGGAACGGCGCAAAGTCTGTGACCTCTAACTGCGCTCGAGATGTCTCCACCATTGGCAATGCAATATGGCTATCGGCCGTGGCGCGGCCATGGCCGGGAATGTGTTTGATTACGCCCAACACGCCACCCTCAGCGAGGCCCTCGAGCGCGGCGCGGCCCAGCGTCGCCACTGCATATGGATCACGCGAAAACGCGCGATCGCCAATCACGGGATCGGCCTCATCCACGGGCACATCCAAAACAGGCGCACACGCGACGTCCACCCCCGCTGCGCTGAGTTCGAGCGCCATCAGTTGATGGGCGGTTCTGGTCGCCTCAGTTGCGGCCTGAGGGTCGCGGCCAAACACTTCTCCATAGCTGGCCAGCGCGGGATAGGCGCGCCACTGCGGCGGTTTGAACCGCTGCACCCGTCCGCCTTCCTGGTCGATCAAGATGGGCGCATCACGACCCAATGCCTCGCGCAACTCGCCGGTGAGGGCGCGCACCTGTTCACGATCGCGCACATTGCGGCCAAACAGGATCACGGCCCAGGGATCAGCCTCGCGCAGAAAAGCGCGCTCATCGGCGCTGACCGTCAGGCCCTCGCAGCCGCTGATGAAGGCGCGCGCCGCCATTATCGGCGCACCACCAGGCACTCCTGACCACGATCAATCAGGCGATTGCAGAAGGAAACCGCCCGCGCGCGATCGTCAAAGCCAGGCATGCGCACACGATAACGCACGCCCCGCCCGCCAAGGTCGGCGTAAATGATTTCGGGTTCACGCGCGCTGAGCAATTCGGGAAAGCGATTGCGCAACCGCGCCCAGGCTTCTTCAGCGGAAGGGCGCGTGCGGAACGAAGCAATTTGCACAGCATACTCGCCGTCATCGGTGGTTGAGGGCATAATCCCTGACATGCCGCCAGCTGCTTCGGTTGCTGTGGGCGAGGGTTCTGTGGGCGGGGAGATGGGCCGGTTTGCTGCGCGGAACGCGTCGAGCCGCGCCTGGAGCGGATCCGCCTCAGCATCAGACGGCGTGCGCTCGGTGGGCGTGGCCTGGGTTTGAGGCGTGGGCGTGGGGGTTGGCTCAGGTGTTGGCGTGGCCTGTGGCGCGGCGGGCGCTTGTGTTTCCGCTACATCAGGCTGTAGAGCGGCCCCATCGTCCAATGATACTGGCGTCGCTTCAGTTGCGTCGGGCGTCGCAATCGGCGTGGGCTCAGCGGCGAATTCATTCGACGCGTCCTCACCAATGACAATGTCGGGCTGCCCGCCCTGCTCTTGGCCGGAGCCGTCGCCTTGTGAATCATCCGCTGGTGATTGACCGTCGGCAAGCCCGCCACTCAACGCCATATTGGCGCGCGCCGCACCAGAATCAGCCCCATCAGGCGCGGCGTCAGCAGGCGCCTCAGCGTCAGTTTCGCCGTCGCCAGCATTGAACGTATCGTAGACTTCCAGCTCGCCTTGATCATTGCGCACGGCGGTGGTGCTGCTCGACGCCACGCGAAACGGCCCTTCATCGGCTCGGATGAGGGGTGGGCCGCCTTGGCCGCTGCTCCGCACGCCCTGGCTGTAGGCCTGCCAAACCACTGCGGCAAAAACCAAAAACACGCCGATGCCGACCGCTAAAACCAGCGGCCCACGACGACGTTCTGTTGGTTCTGGTCCAAAATCCCGCGCTACACCAAACCCAGCCTCTGGCGCATCATATCGCGACCATCCAGCGTCATCTCGTCTTCTGTTCATTCGTTTTCAACTCGTTCACGTCACACGCCCCGCACTTCAATTATCAATCTCCAGCGAGAAAAGCCGCCGGTGCTCCGCCATGGCCATCCGATCGGTCATCGCAGAGATATAGTCGGCCACAACGCGCGCTGTTGTCAGCTCTCGCGGACCCTCAGCCATTTGGCGCACCTTAGTGGGCAGAACGCTTGGCTCATCGACAAATGCGGCGAATAGCTCACGCACAATACGGCGCGCTCGGCTCATTTTTCGATTCACTTTGTAATGCCGATACATATTCTCGAACAAGAAGGCGCGCAAATGGCGCTCCTGCTCATTTAATGCGGCAGAAAACGCCACAATTGGCCGATCGCCAGAACGCACCTCATCTGGGCTGGTGGGTTCGAGCTCGCCAATGCGCGCTTGCGTCTCGCTTACCAGATCACCGACCATCACGCCAATAAGCCGTCGCACTGCTCCGTGGATGACGCGATCTTCGTCGGCATGCGGGTAACGCTTGCACACGTCTTTGATGGCGGGGCCAACCAAGGGAAGCTCGCGCAAGTCATCCAGCGTGAACAATCCCTCTCGCAATCCATCATCAATATCATGATTGGTGTAGGCAATGTCGTCGGACAAGGCTGCGACCTGCGCTTCGGGTCCGGCATAGGTGGTGAGTTCAAGGTCGGGCCATTGCTCGTAAGAACTCAGCGCCCATGGCAAATCGTCCTCACCTTGGTCCGATTCCAAAATCGGGCCGTTGTGTTTGACCACGCCCTCAAGGGTTTCCCATGTGAGGTTGAGCCCGTCGAATTCGGCGTAGCGCGCTTCCAATTTGGTGACGATCCGTAAGGTTTGCGCATTGTGATCAAAGCCGCCAAAATCAGCCATGGCCTCAGCGAGGGCGGTTTCTCCGGCATGACCAAAGGGCGGATGGCCCAAATCGTGCGCTAACGCCAACGCCTCAGCCAAATCTTCGTCCAGGCCCAGGGTGCGGGTGATGGAGCGCGCGATCTGCGCCACTTCCAAGGAATGGGTCAGGCGTGTGCGATAATCATCGCCCTCATGCGCGACAAACACCTGCGTCTTGTGTTTCAATCGCCTGAAGGCGGACGAATGAATGATGCGATCGCGGTCGCGTTGAAACTCGTTGCGGGTGACGCTATTGGGCTCGTCGATCACCCGGCCGCGGCTTTTCCACGGATCGCTGGCATATGCCGCTCGCCAGTGCTCTCCAGTGCGAACTGTCGCGCCAGGTGATGTTATTGATGCAGAAGCAACCATATCTGAAGGTAACTGAATTCGGTCCTACAAAGAAGGCAGAGCTTAACATGTCTGATCGTCCCAATCTGGATATCCGCCTATCGGACGCTGCGGCAAGCCGCATTCGCGAAATCACCACGTCGCCGGACAAACAGTTTCTGCGGGTCGCAGTGAAGGGCGGCGGCTGCTCGGGCTTTTCTTATGTCTTTGATTTTGCAAAAGAACCCAATCAGGACGATGTGGTGATCGAGCGCGATGGCGCGCGCGTCCTGGTGGATGAAATGTCTGTCCCTTTCTTAGGAGGGGCCGAACTTGATTTTGTGGACAACCTTATTGGCGCCACGTTTCAAATCCACAACCCTAACGCAACGGCAGCCTGTGGTTGCGGGACAAGCTTTTCGGTCTAACGCACCGCACTGAGAGAGGTGATGCAGGTGTCAATTGCAGGTGCGTTAACAGTGTTGTAGCGTGTTCTTGAGAACACCTGCCGTAGCCGGGGGACGGCAAGCAGGGAGTTGTGAATGCGGGGACGAGCGAGTGGTTTTTATCTCGGCGTCTTAGGCGTCGTGTTGGTTTGCGCAGCAGCGGCTGGCGCGTTTTTCGTGACATTGTACGTCTTTGACCAAGGTTACGTGGCGCCGGGACAGACAAATTTGGCTTACGCCGCGGCCGTTGTGTTGGGCATCGTTTTTGCGCTGCCAGGATTGGGCCTGATTTGGATGGCCGACATGGTCAACGAAATGGCGGCGCTTCGGCGCGCGATCGCGATCCAGACTCAAACAGCAGAGAAGACCAGCGCCGCATTGATGGATGTGGCCGGCGCGCTGGATGGACTGGCCATGGCCGATGCGCCCGCGCGCACCTCCCGCGAGCTTGCGCCCCTCGATGTGTACGACGAAGTGGATATGGCGCCCGCGCCTTTGCGCGACGAACGCCATCCTCCGCCCGCTCCTTACCGCAACGGCCATAGTTCCTTTGATGACCCCAGGCATGACTGGCAACCCTCAACCGAGGACGAACGGCGCGGTTGGTCCGACGATGACGACGATTTTGAACGCATTTAAAGTCGGGGCTTAGTCAATGTCCCTGAGTGTCGCTTCGTGGAACGTCAATTCCATCAATGCCCGCCTGCCAACCGTCTTGGAGTGGCTCAAGTCAACCAATCCGGACGTGGCGTGCCTGCAAGAAATCAAATGCGTGGACGACAAATTTCCCCGCATAGAGATTGAGGCGCTGGGCTATAACGCCGAAGTCCACGGGCAAAAGAGCTATAATGGCGTCGCAATTTTGTCGAAGCATCCCGTGGACGACGTGCGCCGCGGCCTGCCGGGCGATACCAGTGACGAACAAGCCCGCTACATGGAAGCCGTGATCACGCCGGAAGGACGAACGCCGATGCGCGTGGCGTCGATCTATCTGCCCAATGGCAATCCCATCACGACGGAAAAGTTCGACTATAAACTCGCCTGGTTTGAACGCTTGCGCGCGCGCGCGGCGGCGTTGCGGGCGGGCGAAGAAGCCGTGGTGCTGGCCGGTGATTACAATGTGATCCCACGCGATGTGGACGTGCACGATCCAGTCGCTTGGGCGGATGACGCCCTGCTCCAGCCCCAATCACGCGCGCAGCTTAGGGCGCTCACATGGCTCGGTTATCTGGACGCCTACGAAGCCGTGGATGGCCGCGCCCACCAATACACGTTCTGGGACTATCAGGCTGGCGCGTGGCAAAAGGATAACGGCGTGCGCATCGATCATTTGATGCTCAGCCCGCAAGCCGCCGACCGATTGGAGACCGTGACCATCGATCGGGCTGCGCGCGGCATGGATAAGCCGTCTGATCATGCGCCGATCATTGGCGAATTTCAGTGATTTAAGACCCGGTCTACCGGACCGGTTATGTCGATGGCCAGATCGCCCTGTGGCGTTGCTCGCACCTCGGCCTCAACACCAAAGACCATTCCCAACCGCTCAGAAGTGATCGTCTCCCCAGGTGGCCCGTCCGCAACAATATCGCCCTTGTGCATCCACACCACGCGATCCGCGTAGCGCGCGACTAGTCCCACATCGTGCACCACCACCAATGCGCCGCCGCCCGCGTCGGTGAATCGGCGGATCAGCCCGAAAATGTGGTGTTGATGGCGCAAATCCAGCGATGCGGCCGGTTCATCGGCGAGCAGGAGCGGCGCTTCAGCGGCAAAGGCGCGCGCACAGTGCACGCGGGCCAATTCTCCGCCCGACAGGGTATCCGCGCGCCGGTTGGCAAGCTGACTCAGGCCGCAGGAGCTGAGGGCGCGCTCAACAGCGGCGGCGTCCGCCTCGCTCAACCGACCCATCCCCGCGCCATGGGCAAACCGCCCCAACGCCACGATATCGCGCACCACATTGGGCCAGGCCAACGGTCGGGCTTGAGGCAAATAAGCCACGTGGCGCGCACGAATTTGGGGCGACAGCGTCTTCACGTCCAGACCCGCCAGTGTGGCGGCGCCCATGCATGTCGGTCCTAAGCCCAACATGGCGCGCAAAAGGCTGGTCTTGCCCGCGCCATTGGGACCGATGAGCGCCACAAATTCATTGGGGCCAATGCGCAAAGTCGCCTCATGGACCACATCGCGATCGCCGAGGCGAACGGTCAGGTTTTGCGTGATGATCTCAGTCATGCAGCCCCCTGCGCGACACTGCGATCCAGATAAATGCCGGCGCTCCGATCAATGCCGCAACCACGCCGAGTTTGAGTTCATTGGTGGTGGGCGCCAGACGCACGCCAATATCGGCCAGCACCACAATCACACCGCCCAGCAATGCGGCCGGCAACACAGTGCGCGCCGGACTATGGTCGACAAAGGGACGGACCAGATGGGGCGCCACAATGCCCACAAATCCCACCGCGCCGGCAATGGCCACGGCCGCGCCGGTGGCCAGGCCCGCTCCGGCGACCACGGCCAATCGCAGGCGTCGCAGATCGACGCCCACGCCTGCGGCGGCCTCTTCTCCCAAGGTTAACGCCGTCAGGCCGCGACGCGAGACCGCCAAGGCCGCGAGGCCGATCACCATAAATGGCGCAGCAAATCCGATGTCATAAAAGCTGCGATTGGCGACAGAGCCGAGCATCCAACTCACCATGTCTGATAGGGTGAAGGGATTGGGCGCGAGGTTCATCAACAATGCCATCAGCGCGCCGGCCAAACTCGACAGGCCAACCCCAATTAAAATCAAGGTCACCACGGACGAAATCCGAAATGCGGCGATTGCCAAAAAGGCTGTTGCGGCCAGGGCGCCCACAACGGCCGCGGTCGGTAAGATAAACGGGCCCAGCGCGGCAAAGCCATAATAGAGCGATAATGTCGCCCCCAGCGCGGCGCTGGCCGACACGCCAAGCACGCCCGGCTCGGCCAGCGGGTTGCGCAACAGCCCCTGCAGCGCCGCGCCGGATGCGCCAAGGGCGAGGCCCACCACATAGGCCGCCAAGGCGCGCGGCAAACGGATGTGCCACACAACCACCTCATCACCAGGCGCCCCGCCGCCCAGCAGCGCTGCAAACATGCGCCCTGGCGGCAGCGGTGTGGATCCAAGCGCACAGGCGCCCACAATCACTGCACCACTCAGAACGATTAATGCGGGGATTAAGACAGCGGTCGGAAGAGCTCTTTGGTTCACGGGGCCGCCTTCTTTGAACGGCTGTCAGCGAGCGCCTCCACCGCGTCGACCAAATACCAGCCCGCACAGCTGGTCCAGGCCGCCTCCAGCTCCACCACGCCTTGCTCGGCCATGGCCTTGCGGGCGATGGGATGCCGGATGGCGGTCCACGCATTCACATTCGCCCAGCTGGAGCCAAAGAACGCCCCGGCGAACATATCCGGGAGCTGATACGCCAAGTGTTCCAACGGCAACTCACGCCAGCCCGCTTGGCGTTCAAAGTTGGTCAACCCCGCAGCGGTGAAGATCTCATGGACCAAAGAACCAGGGCCTGTGGTGACGCCGCCGGGCGTGACGTACAGTGCGCTGACTTCGTCGGACGGCGGTGTGATCGCGGCAAGTCTGGCCTCCATGTCCGCAATAAGGGCTTCCCCGCGCTCGGGAACCCCTAAGCCGGCGGCCACGTCGCGGGTCACGGCCTTAACGGAGTCGATGTCCGAGGCCCATCCCAACTGCAACACCGGCACGCCGGCGCGTTCGAAAAACGCAGCCGCGTTGGGCCCGCCGCCATAGCTGCGCACCACCAAATCGGGCTGGAGGACCAGCACGTCCTCGGCGCGACGCTGAACAGTGGGCAGGCCGGCGGCCGCATCGCGCATGTACGAGTAATCATCGCCCGCATGGGGCGACAAAGCCACGATCCGGTCGCGGTCGACGAGCTTGAGCACATATTGGTCGGCGCAATGGTCGAGGCTCACAATCCTTTGCGGCGCCGTATGCTCTGACTCAGCCAAATCCGGCTGTGCTGGCTGGCAGGCCAATAGTGTCGCCGCGCAAAGGATTGCGAACCTTTTCATGGGGTTACTTCACCCTCACACCGACAAACACGCCCGCCCCGCGCTGAGACGCCCCAAACACGTCCATCACCTGTTCATCCAGCAGGTTTTCCCCTCGCAAGGTCAGCGCCAAGCGATCCGTGATCGGCACGGCCGCAGTGGCTGAGACCAAGACATAATCATCCAACGTGACGGTCTGGAATGTCCCAAAGTCGGTGTCGTCCTGCTCACCCACATAATCGAGGGCGAGGCCGGCTGTCAGACCGTCCCGCGATTGTGACGTCCACAATGCTGACACAGACCCGGTGAGACTGGGCACGCGGATTTCGTCCTGGCCGCCGTCGTTTTCACTTTCGGTATAAGTCGCGGCGGCAAATAGGCTGAAGGCGTCCGAAAGCGCCCAGTCGCCAGCCGCCTCCACGCCTTTGCGCGTACTCTCGCCGGTACGATTGGCCGGAGAGGACGTAAAATCGGGATTGAACACGGTGAAGATTTCGTCTTCGAGCTCGGCCTGAAAATAGGTCACTGATGTATTGGCGACGCCGAAAACCGACTGGTCCCAGCCGATTTCCCAGCTGGTGGAGCGTTCGGGCTGCAGATTGGGATCACCGATAAAACTACCGGGAAAAAAGCCGAACAGTTCAGTGAAGGTGGGGTTTTTGACGCCCTGACCGGCGCTGGCGCGCAATTTGCCGCCAAACTCAAAACTATACGCCGCCCCTGCGCGCCACGTGGTGGCGTCCTCAAACCGACCGTCATTGTCGTCATGGCGCGCAGACAGATTGAGCGCCGCCGGTCCCGCTGAGAGCCGGTATTCGCCAGCAAAACCAATGGTCTGGAACGACTGGCTTTGATTGGGATCGCCAAAGGCGGTGTTAAGCGAAACGCGCTCATAGTCCTCATTTTCGACCTCCGTGAGGCCGCTCAGTGTGTGCACCACAGTGCCAGAGCCGAACATCACCGATGGCGAGTATGAGATTTTCGTCCGCTGACCCGTGGTGGAGTCGGTGAAGGCCCCATCGGCGAAATTATCGCGATGGGTTTGGGCAAATGAGGCGCGGGCGATATGATCGACAAGCCCTGTCGCACCGTGCAATGAGAGGCCGGCCAGAAGCTGCTCGCTCTCGGTTTCTCGGTCCACATCATTGAGCAGGCCGTCAAAATCCGTGTCGGCGTCAAAGGCCACTGTGGCCTCGCCAAAACGCACCAGACTGGTCAGGCGCCAATCCTCGCTGAAGTCCAGGCCAGCGCGCAGGGCGGCCGACCAGGCGTCCGATCCGTCCTCTTCCCCGCCAAGGCCCGAGGTGTCCACGCCGTCAGTGCGGGAGCCCGAAGCGAAAGCGCCAATATAGCCGCCGTCGAATTGCCCGTCATAGGCAAGCTCTGCGCGCGCGGTTTCAAACGAGCCGTATTCAGCCAGTCCACGCAGGCCCTCTCCGCCCGTTGTCACTGACACCACACCACCAATCGCGTCCGAACCATAGAGCGCCGATTGTTCGCCGCGCGCCACCTCGATGCGCGCAATATCCAGTCCAGACCAAAGGCCGAAGTCGGTTTCGCCCGTCACCGGATCGGACACTTCGATCCCATCGATCAACACCAAGGTATGGTTGGCCTCCGCCCCGCGCATGCGCACCTGGGTCAGCCCGCCCAATGCGCCCGATCGCGACACGGCGACGCCGGGCGCTGCGCGTAAACTGTCGGCCAGGTAGGGCGCGTTGCGGATCTCAAGCTGTTCGAGATCAAGCGTGAACACCGATGATGTGACGTCGCCACTGTTCACCGGGCGCAGCCCTGCAACGTCAATCACGTCAATGGATTGCTCGGCCGTCTCGCCATCATCCTGAGCAATCGCGGCCAAAGGCGCGCACACAATGACGCCAACGCACAAAACGTAACGCATGGGTATCCCCTCTTCTCGCCCATCCGCGCCATCGCTCAGCGAGACCGGGCTTACGACATCAACCCCATCGCAATAGCGATGCGACAGCGGGGCGTTGACATGTCGTTTCAGGGGAAAACGCGTTTCCCGTCCTCAATGGCTGGTCCCGGCCACAGAACGAACGACGCGACGGCAGGTCTCCTGGCTCGCCGATCACTGCCTGAGGCCGCCTTCCCAGAGCGCCCAAGGGGCGTGTCCAGTGGCGATGTGGCCGTTGGCTCCCGGCTGACAGTTGCGGGTACAGCCCCGGATTTACACCGGGTTCCCTCTTAGCTTTGGATTAGCAAAGCACCGTCTATTTGTCGGTGTGCGCCAGACGCGTGTGGGTGTCAATTTGATTCAAGTGCGGCGCAAAGTGAGTTGCCTCATCGGTCTCGCGTATAAACACCGTCACGCCTTCCTTGATGGTTTCTTCGACTTTCAAAGTGTCGAGATCTTCCGGGTCGATGGCGGTGGGATCACCGGACAGGATGACGAAATCGGCCAGTTTGCCGGAAACAAGCGATCCCTTCTCGTCCTCTTCAAAGTGTTGGTAGGCCGGCCAAATGGTCATGGCTTTGAGCGCGGTCATCACATCCACCCGCTGGGCGGGACCAATGATATCGCCCGAGCGCGAACGGCGGTTCACGGTCGCGGCCAGCACGCGCATGGAATCAGGAAACGCAACGGGTGCGTCATGATGAGTGCCAAACTTCATGCCACGCGCGCGCACCCATCCGGTGGGCGAAATGTTGTCGGCATTGACGGGGCCGACCGTGTGCTCGCGGTGCCAGTCGCCCCAATAAAACGTGTGCATGGGAAATAGCGAGGGAAACACGCCGAGCCGATCGTAGGCGGCGACCTGATCCTCACGCAGGAACTGACCGTGGATCAAGACCGGGCGACGGTCGGCCGGCCCGTGCGCCTCAGCAGCGGCGTCAATCGCCGCGATCAGCAAGTCGGACGCCGCCTCACCGTTGGCGTGGGTTAAGATCTGAATATCGTTGGCGAAAGCCCAATCAATGGCGTCGATCACTTGTTCATTCGTGGCGGCGGGATAGCCCGCATAACCAGGAGGATAGTCACCGACCGGGTCATAATAGGGACGGTCGCGCCAGGCCGTGAACCCTTGGGGCGAGCCGTCAATGGTCAGCTTTGCCCCGCCCACACGAAAGCGGTTGTTGTAGGTATCCGATACATTCTCGGCGATGAAATCTCGATCCACCAGCACGTCGACATAGGTCACCACGTCAATGACAAACCCGTCCGCGTCAGCCACTTCGCGCATCTCGAAGACAGAGCCAGGCATGGAGCGGCCCTCCTGCGCCGTGGTGTAGCCAAAACTGGCCCACATATTAGCGCCAGCGCGGGTCATGGCCTTAGCCCCAGGGCTGCCGACGCGCTTTAACAGTGTGGTGAGGGCTTGATAATGTGCAATTTCTTCCAGAACGCCATTGGGCGAGCCATCGTCACCGCGCCGAATGACCCCGCCCTGAGGGTCAGGGGTGTCCGCTGTGAAGTTCATCGCGTCGAGTGCGGCCGAATTGGCCGCGCCCAAATGACCAGACTGGTGCACCAGATAAATCGGCACGTCTGTTGAAATCGCATCAAGGTCTTCGCGTGTCGGATGGCGTAGTTCTGCCAATTGCGCGTTGTCATAGCCAAAACCGACGACCAAATCGATTTTCTGAACAATATTTTGGTTGTCCTCCATCCACTGACGAACGGTGTCCTGTAGCGACGCAATATTGCTCACCTCCCCAT
>CAZWVH010000041.1:0-24706 GCA_964636945.1 uncultured Caulobacterales bacterium
TTAAATTTCAAGCCGGGTTCATCAGTGCCGTATTCATTGATGGCGTCAACGAACTCGCCAAATTGAAGCACCAGCGCCTGCTGACGTTGATTGACGATGAACGCCGAGTAGTAAAGCACCACGATGCCAAGGCCCAACACCAGCAGTATGAAGACTTGCAAACCACGCATTGTACTGCCCCTTTACTGCCGTGAATTTGATTGTGTGCGCGAGCGCGTCAATTCATTGACCGAGAGATACGGGATCGGCCCCGATGCTCCCTCGTCCAGAATGATCACATCGCTTCGACCCAGCACTCTCTCGATGGCTTCACGGTGCAACTGGGTGCGCACCACCTCGGGAAATTGTTGGTATTGCTCAAAAATTGACAAGAAACGATCCGCCTCGCCGCGCGCTTCGGCGATCACCGAGGCGCGATAGGCGCGGCCTTCAGCCAAGATGCGTTCGGCCCGACCGCGCGCCTCCGGCACGATGCTGTTGGCGATAGCCGTGGCGTTCTGGATCGCGGTTTCTTTTTCGCTTCGCGCATCTTGCACGTCACGGAACGCCCGCAAGGGACTGATGTTTTGGGTTTGCACCTGACCGTTTTGAGTAATCGGCCGGCCTTGTTCGTTTCGCGCGACCACTTGCACGGGCTGGTCTGGCAAGTTGGGCGTGCTCACAAGAACGTTGACGACACGAATGCCCGCTTCGTACTGATCCAGCGTTTCTTGGACCACGGTGCGCACCTGGCTCGCAATCGCCGGATCGTTCTGCAACACTGGTTGCAAGCGGGTTTGGCCGACAACTTCGCGCATGGCGCTTTCAGCGACGGATCTGAGTGTGTCCTGAGGATTGTCGATCCTGAAGAGAAACCTCTCCACATCGCCGTCTCGATTTCCCACCTCCCACTGAATGTCAAACTGAAGCTCAACAATGTTTTGATCGCCAGTGAGCATCAAGCTGTCCGAGACCGTTCCACCGATCTCTTCGGTTTGGATGCGTGCGGTTTGAGGCGTTTCAGCGACTTCGATCGGATAGGGCAGCTTGAAGTGAAAGCCCGCTGGCTGCACGCGGTCCACCTTTCCAAAGCGCAGGACCACGCCCCTTTGGTTGGAATCCACCACATACCAACCCGAGCCTGGCCAGACGAACCATGCAATGATCGCAATCGCAATGAGCAGGAAAAACGCGCCAAAGCCTCCGCCGCCGCGCCCGCGCCCGCCGCCCGAACCGCCGCCGAATACGCCGCCGAAGCGGGCTTGCAGCTGGCGCACCAGATCTTCCAGATCGGCTGGCGGTTGGCCACCACCTTGTGGACCGCGACCACCGCCGCCCTGACCGCGCGGCTTATCGCCCCATGGGCCCTTATTGCCGCCCTGTCCGCT
This sequence comes from uncultured Caulobacterales bacterium, assembly GCA_964636945.1. Lineage (GTDB taxonomy): Bacteria > Pseudomonadota > Alphaproteobacteria > Caulobacterales > Maricaulaceae > CAZADA01. The sequence goes on from CAZWVH010000041.1 coordinate 1,368, forward strand.
GCCCCAGGGGCTGCCGCCGTTTGAATTATCGTTCCAAGGCATGGACATTGTCCTACGCTAAAATTGGCTAGAAGAGACGTGAAACGCGGTGAAGCGCTTGCGCGCTGCGCCGGACGCTATGATCTAGATGTGAAGTCTGTTCCCCCCAGATCAACTACATCTGTGTAACCATTCGATTAATGATGCCAACGCCCGATCTCAACACCATACGCGCAGCGCTCAGCACCATCACTGATCCTTACACTAAGGAAGATGTCCTTACAGCGGGCAGAATCCAAGGGCTCACACTGAAAAATGGTCATGTGGGATTCATAATTGAAGCCGCGCCCGACGCGGTGGCGGCGTTTGAGCCGGTGCGCCAAGCTGCAGAAAGTGCAGTGCGCGCTGTTCCTGGCGTCCAACAGGTCACTGCAGTTCTGACCGCGCACGGGGCTGGTCCGAGCGCGGCGCACACCCCAGCCCAGAGCGCTGACACTGTTGATCGCCGACAACACGCCTTGCGCCGACCGGGGCGCGCACGGTTATCACCCGAGGCGCAAAGGCGGGGCGCCGCAAGTCCTTCGCCAGCGCGTTCGCGCTTGGAGCTGCCAGGCGTCGAACACATTATCGCCGTAGCCAGCGGCAAGGGCGGGGTGGGCAAATCCACTGTGGCGGCCAATCTGGCGTGTGCGATGGCCCGCGCCGGCCGCCGCGTGGGGTTGGTGGACGCCGACGTCTATGGCCCGTCGGTCCCTATGCTGATGGGGCTTACAGGCGCTGATCCACGGATAGGCGAGGACAAACGCCTCGTTCCGCCAGAGGCCCATGGTGTCAAAGTCATGTCCATGGGCTTTATGGTGGATGAGGACGCCGCCATGATTTGGCGCGGGCCCATTGTCATGAGCGCGATCACGCAAATGCTCAATGACACCAATTGGGGTGACCTTGACGTGCTGGTGGTGGATTTGCCGCCCGGCACCGGGGATGCACAGCTCACGCTGGTCCAACGCGTGGCGCTGTCGGGCGCAGTGATCGTCTCCACGCCGCAAAAAATCGCCTTGGCCGATGTGCGGCGTGGCGTGGAAATGTTCAGAAGTACGGAAATTCCGATCCTTGGCGTCATTGAGAACATGTCAGCCTATACAGACCCAACCGCTGGCATTCGCCTAGCGCCCTTCGGCGAGGGCGGAGCGCGCCAGGCCGCTGTAGCCATGGACGCGCCGTATTTGGGGGCTCTGCCTCTCGACCCAATGCTCACAATGGCGAGCGACAAAGGCGAACCGCCCGCCGCGATGGCCCCCGATTCCCCGATTGGCGCAGCCTTTACACAGCTTTCTGAACACATTCTTGACGCACTTTGTGCGTCAGAGGATCGCCAAGCGCCGCGAATTGTCTTTGAATGAGACAATGTGCATGAGGAGCTGATCGTGACAAAGCAGCCAGGCCAAATCTGGCCCATGGACCGGCAGGGCCGCGCGAAAAACGCCGCAGGGCGCTCATATGTCCGTCCCGCGGCGCGTCGAGCGGCTGGAGCCATTGCCGACGCCTTCGTTGATCGATTGGGCGATGATCTCCACAGCGTGTATCTGACGGGCCCTGCGGCGCGTGGGCGCGAGGGCCCGCTGCGTGTGTTTGGGGTGCTGCGCCTCACAGCAGAGCCGGGCAGCACCGTTTGGCTGGCGCCCATCGCTGGGGCCGTCCGCGCCCGTTGGCCCAAGGCAGGCATGCCCGAATTATCACTCTATCCTTGGCGGGACGTCTTTCCCGTGGACGATACGTTTTCGCTGCCGCGGTTTCGGCTTGGCGTGAACTCAATTTGTATTGCGGGCCGCAATTTGGCGTCTTCAGTGGCGCCACAGCCGCCTTCGATCGCGGCAGCCAATGCGTGGATCATTTCGGTCACCGATCGTGTGTCCGAAGCCGCGAGCCGTATGTCGTTGGCGGCGTCGGAAACCGACCTCTCCCACGAGGCGGAGGCGTTGAGCCGCTTTTTGCTTGAAGCCGGCTTTGCACTCGTGATGGCCCATGAGGGCGTCTACACCGAAGATCTCGATGTGCAGCGCGACCTATTCTCGCTCAATTACCCCGAACGCGCCGACGACGCGGCGCGCGCCCATCGCTTTGCTGTCGATCCCAGTTCGGCCACAGCCAACGACGTGTTTCAGCTGATCGACGGTTTTGGACGCTGGATGAACGTGGCGGCCAAACAATGGCTGGATGCGCACAATCCCTCGCGCCTGCCGGCCTTGGCGGGATGAGCGGCGGATCTACCGCGCGATGCGCTCTAATGTCCGCACTGTAAAAGCAAAGTCGTCCTTGGGACCGGCGTCGTGGTGTTCGCGATCGATTTCGCGCCAATCGGCGTCGTCCAATTCGGGAAAATGGGCGTCACCATCCAATTCAACGTTCACCTCGGTGAGATAAATCCGCTGAACCTGAGGCAGCGCCAAACGATAGAGCTCACCGCCACCTATGATCATGACCTCGTCCACACCGCGCTCTCGCGCCAAATCCTGGCCGCGCTCAATCAGGGAGTCGAGGCTGTGTCGCACCTCGGCCCCATCGGAAGCAAAGTTGGCATCGCGAGTGAGCACCAGATGCGGACGCCCCGGCAACACGCCCGGCAAACTTTGCCAAGTCTTGCGTCCCATCAGCAGGGGCTTGTTCATGGTGATACGTTTGAACGCCTTGAGATCACTGGACAATCGCCAGGGCAAGCCGCCCTCGCGCCCGATCACCCCATTGCGGGCGCGCGCGGCGATCATGGCGAGACGGGGTTGATCACTCATCAACGCGCCGACCTAAGACGTTAGCGCAGGCGTGCGCTGCGCCCGCATTTGCGCCGCCAGCACCGTATTCGCCAAAAGATGGGCAATGGTCATGGGGCCCACTCCGCCAGGCACGGGCGTGATGGCGCCCGCCACCTCTTGAGCCGCCTCAAAGGCCACATCCCCCACCAGACGTGCGCCGCCGTCTGGTGACGCCACCCGATTAATGCCGACATCAATCACGCATGCGCCCGGCTTTATCCAGTCCGGTTGGATCATGTGCGCTCGGCCCACGGCGGCGACCAATATATCCGCGCCACGACACACTTCAGGCAGATTGCGCGTGCGCGAATGGGCGGTTGTCACCGTGCAGTTCTCAGCCAAAAACAGCTGGGCCGCCGGCTTGCCGACCAGGATTGAGCGCCCCACCACCACAACATGCGCGCCCGACAAATCGTCCCCGAGGGCGTGCTTGGCCAAGGTCACACAGCCCAACGGCGTGCATGGGCGCAGGCCGGGCCGGCCCAGGGCGAGCCGCCCCTGACTGATTTCGGTGAGGCCATCCACATCCTTATCAGGATCAATGCGCGCGATGACTGGCGCGGCGTCCAAATGGCCGGGCAAAGGCAATTGCACCAGAATCCCGTCAATGTCGGGGTCGGCGCTGTGACGCGCGACATGATCATTCAGTTCCGCCTGACTGACGGCCGCGTCCAGCCGGTCAAGCGTGGCGTCGATTGCGGCTTTTTCCGCCGCACGGGCCTTGTTGCGCACATACACCTGACTGGCGGGATCCTCGCCCACGAGGGTCACGGCCAGGCGGGGACGTCGGCGGTGTTGGCGGACGAAAGCGTCCGCGTCGTTTTTGACCCGCTCGCGCAGCTGCGCCGCCACGGCTTTGCCGTCAATGAGTGTGGCGTGAGACATGAGCGCCAGCCTCCATAACTGGTGAACACTGACTAACCCGGTTCGGCCGAAAACAAAAACGCCGCCCCAAGCGCCAGATCAGCGCTGGAGACGGCGTCGCCATGCTTGACTTTGCGTTATCCTGCGTCGGTTTCGGACTCCTCGTCCTCTTCATTGGCCACAGATTGGTCGGCGGCGCTGCTCTCATCGTCCGCCTCACCACTTTGAAGCGCCCTCAAGCGATCGTAGTTGGCCTCAAAGTAAGCTTGCGGATTGCGCAGCAAATCCCGACAATCGACACCCTGGAGCACCGGATTAACCTCGCCCATTTCGACGCCGCGCTCGATATAGGTCTGCAAAACGGTCTTGTCGATCCGCGCGCACGCCACGCGGCGTTCTTCTTCCCAAACACGACGTTCGAAGGCTTTGCGATTTTCGATTTGCTGCAGCTCCGCCTTAATGAAGTCGATCCATTGCTGAGCGTCTCGACGCACCGGATCATAATTCTTGGCGTCTTCGTAAATCTCAATCGCTTCCTCGCGGCGACCTTGTTCGTAGACCACGGCTGCAAGAAGATTGCGGGCGGCGCCTGGCTTATCCAAATTGCCCTGATCAATCGCCTGCTCAAAAGCCTGTTCGGCTTCTTCCAATCGAGCCTCGGCGTAAAACGCCTCACCCAACTCTTTGAACCGCTCGCCATTGTTGGTGCGACGGGCCGCTTCGCGCAGTGGGGCCACAGCTTTGTCGAACTCGCGCGACTGACGATAAAAGCGCGCGAGACGCTCATAGTTCTCCAAGTTTCGCTCCACCCGGCCGCGATTCATCTCGCGCTCCAGGATTTGCGCGCCGCGGTAGGGCACGTCGAGATAGCTGTAATAGTCGACAATCCGAAGGATTTCGCTCTCAGTGGTGAGCATGCCGTTGAGATACATGATCTTGTTGATCTCAAACGCGCGATCTTCTTGGCCGCCTTGGGCGTAGAGTGCGGCGATGGACAGCCACACCGGCTTCTCCTTGGGAAACAGCACCACCATTTCTTGCAGGATCTGCGCCCGCTCGCGCGGCATATTCAATTCAGTGTAAAGATAATTGAGCGTGTCATACACCCGCTTGGTGAGCGTGCGGTCAGACCGATCCATTTTGTCATAGGCAAAACGCGCATGGCGCAAAGCGTCGCGCAATTGCTCAAGCTCGGCATACGCCGCCACGAGATTCAAGTGGATCGCCGTGCTGCCTTCACCGCCAGCCGCGAGCCACTCTTCCAACTTGCGCACTGCGGTACGATAGTCTTCCTGCAAGAAGTAGAGCTGCCCCACATTGTACATGAGGCTCAGGCGCTCCGACTGGCGCCACTCGCCTTCGTTTAAGGCGCGCTCCCAGTCAGAAATGGCCGCGGGCACGCGCTCCATTTGGTAGTTCACATTACCGCGCAATTGCAGCAGCACACCGGTTTCATAAGGCGACAGGCCGCGAAGCCCGAGGGCTTCGTCCAGAAATTGGAGCCCTTTGGGAAGATTTTCTTCCTCATTGATCGCCGTGATCGCCTCGTTTAACGGCTCGCCCACATTCGGGCTGATGGTGCGGTCATCATCGCGCTCTTCTTCTTCATTGTCGCGATTGCGTTGAGCGTGGGCCGGCACACTGGCCACCGCGACGGCGGTCATCAGCACCAAAGCCAGGCTCGCCATGCGCGCTAGGCGAAAGTCGGCCAAAACGCGCAGGAATTTTACTATTTCCGAAGTCATTGTCTTCACCTTGCGTCCAGCCTGTTAGTCAGCCAATTCGAAATCAACGGTGACGAGCAAGTTGTAGCGAATCACTTGCTCACCTGATTCAACCGCTGGCTGATACTTCCATTTCAACGCATCGCGTTCCACTTGCCGTGTGAACACAGACGAAGAACATTCCGCGCGCGGGTTGGTGACCGAGCCGTCGGGAAGAACGTCCACGCGCACTTGGCAGGACCCCTCCGTACCCCGTTCAGCGGCCCGCTGCGGGTAGTTCACGGGACGGAAAATCGGCTGCTCATCGCGGTCGGCCACGACAAAATCGAAGTTTTGACCACCCACATCATCGGGATTGATGTCGGGCAAGCGGCCCAGGACTGAAGCGAGGCCTTCGGCTGGCTTTTCCGCTTTTTGGGTTTCAATCCGCGGTGGCGGAGGCGGCGTGCGCACGTCTTCCGGTTCATCGGGACGGTTATCGCGGCGTTTCAGCTCGGTGTCTTCCTTTTGCGAGGCAAATTGGAGATCAACGCGCTGCTGATCCTCGTCCAACTCCAAACGCTCTGCGAGCACCAAGATTTGCATGAACGCGAACAACAAAAATGTGACCCCGGCAGCCAGCACCATGCCGATGCCAAGGCGCACAAAGAGATTTTGAGGCATGATTTTGCTCCACTTTTGAGGGCGCAGGGCGCGCTCAGCGCGCATCATCTCCGCCCAATCTCTCCACTTGCCACCAGGTTAACACACCGTCGGGCAGTTGGCGACGGCCATGCTGACCGCCGCCTCTGCATTGGCGAGCGCTAAACTCGACCTTCACGCGTGGATACGTATTGCGTCTCCACACCCGCATCGCGCAGCGCTTCCATCACTTCATACACAATGGAAAACTTGGCGTCGTCATCGCCTTGAACGATGGCTTCCGCTTTTGGGTTTTCCGCCTGCAACGCCTGGACTTCAGTGCGCAAGTCTTTGCGCGCAACAAGTTTTTTGTTGATCCAAACCTCGTCTTCTGAATTCACGGCCACCAGAATCGTGGGACGCAAATCTTCCTGGAAGATATCCACTTCAGGACGAGTGACCTCAACGCCAGGTTCTTTGACGAACACCGCGGTCACAATGAAGAAGATCAACAGGATGAACACCACGTCCAGCATGGGCGTCATGTTCAGTTCGACCTCTTCATCGTCTTCAGCAGGGCCGGCACGTCGCGCCATTGCTTTTCTCCTTACACTCCGCCTTCGACGCGCGCCTCGTTAGGTGCGCGTTTCGGGCTTCTTGACCACCACGCCAGCCGGATTGGCCTGTTGGGATTGGTCAAACACCTGGGTCACGACGCCATGACTGGAATCGGGATGGCTCTCAATCAACACCGCGCTTTGACCGCCATTTTCCGCAATTTGCTTTTGGACGTTGGCGGTCACCCGCGCCACGTCGGTAATGCGCGCATTGATGAAAATCCGGTCATTGGCGTCGACTTGAATGAGAATGGTCTCATTCTGACTTTCCGGCGGGTTTTCATCTTCAGGCTGAGGCGGTCCAATCATGGACTTGCCCTCTTCTTGAAGAAACGTCGCCGTCACGATGAAGAAGATCAACAAGATGAAGACGATGTCCAGCATCGGCGTCATGTTGACTTCCGCTTCCCCACCTGTAGTTCGTCTGCGTGTCCGCATGGGGAGTTTCCTTTGCTAGTCGAGCGTCATACGGTCGGCCAATTCCTGAACCTGGTTTTTCGCACTGCGCTCGAATTGGTTGCTCAATGCAAGTCCAGACAAGGATACCACCATGCCCGCCATTGTGGGAATCGTCGCCTTCGACACGCCCGCCGACATCGATCGCGCATTCGACGATCCTGTGATGGACATGACGTCGAACACCTCGACCATGCCGGTCACCGTGCCCAGCAACCCCAATAATGGGGCGATGGCCACCAGTGTCTTCACCAGCTCCACATTTTGTTGCGCGCCCTCTTTGACCTCAGAGATCAAACGATCGCGCAACGCCATGCCTTCCCAGCGCCGCCAGGGATCATCCTGCCAGCCGCCATGATCGCGCTTCCAGCGCACCCACTCATTCACCGCCGCGTTCGCGCGCGGCTTGTGAGCCGATGACCAGTACACGACCCGCTCCAGGATCACGGTCCACAGCACAAACGCGAGCGCCATGATCCAGACCAACACCACACCGCCGGTCTCCAAGAACCCTTGCAGGCTCTCAAAGGCGATGCGCGGATTGAGCATATCCATATCTGTGCTCCTTCCTGTCGCTCGCCCTCTTATCCGCGGCCGCGTGAGTCAAGCGCATGCTCGGCAACCAACCCAGAGGCTCGCTCATCCATGAGCTGCTGAACGCCGCGCGCTGCGGACGAACAGAAGGAATGGATCAACAGCAACGGAATGGCGGCAACCAGGCCCAACACCGTCGTCACCAGCGCTTGAGAAATACCACCGGCCATGATCTGCGGGTCGCCCGCGCCAAACAGCGTGATCTGCTGGAAGGTTTGGATCATGCCGGTCACCGTGCCGAGCAGACCGAGCAATGGCGCCACGGCGGCCAAGAGCTTGATGAAGTTCAGGCCAAAGTCGATGCCCGCGCTTTCTTTCAAGATCGCATTGTCGAGCCTCAGTTCGAACGTATTCACGTCTGACGAGCGCGCTTCCTCGGCCGCGATCATCACCCGGCCTAGCGGGTTGCCGCGGCTTGGCGTGGATTTGCGGGCCTGCGCGCGCACGGCCGAGTTGACCATGAACAGCTGGAACAGACGGAACAGACCGAAGATCACGCCGAAAATCAGCAGACCAATAATGATATAGCCGACAATACCGCCCTGGTTGATCCGTTCGCCAAGGCTTGGCACTTCCACGATCAACTCGAGCAGGCCACCACGCGAAGGATCATAAAGACCACGGGTAATTTCACCGGGATCGGCGCTGATCAACGCCTTGGCTCCGGCCACCACAGAGCCAACAGGCTCGCGCGGCAGCACGTTCAACGAGTAATTGCCTTCATCATCGGCTTTATACGTGAGGAACCGCGGATTGCCGCGATTGTTGGCAAACGCGATGAACGGCCCAACCCGCGTCACGGTGGTCACTTCAGTCTGACCATCATTACCGTAGTTACTCACCGGGGCTTGGAAAGTGTGCACATCGCGCTGAGCGATCATCTCGCGCAGATACCCCTTCCAAATCGCGTCCAACTCTTCACGCTCCGGTAAGGACTCAGTTTCTGAGATTGCCTGCAGCGCGTCTGTGCGACCAGGGAATTCCGCCGAAGCCAGCGAGCCGTCGATAATGCTTTGCGCTTCGCCGGCGGCTTGGCGGGCAACACCGAACAATTCGCCAAAATCGCCCTGCTTGGCGCGCAGCTCTTCGTCGAGCTCAGCCACCAGAGCGTCATTGGCGCGGAACTGCGCTTCCAGCTCCTCGGCGCGGCGTTCAAGGGCTTCCAGTTCGGCTTCAGCTTCGCTCAACAGACGCTGTTGTTGAGCCGCTTGACCTTGGAAGCGTTGGAGACGCTCGCGCTGTTCTGCGCTTTGCTGGCGGTTTTCACTTTCCAAGCGATCAATGAGTTGATCCAGCGTATCGGCGGGTTCTTGGGCCGTGGCGATGCTGACGCTGACCGCCGCTGCAGCCAATCCGCCAAAGAAGGATTTGAGGATATTTTTCATGGTGCGAAACCCTATGCTTTAGCTTGAGCTGGCGCCGTCAGACACGACCGTGGGACCTGGTACAGGACCGCGCAGAATATTCTGAGAGGCTTGCTCGTCAGCGATCCGCTTGGCCTGACGCACGTCGGTGAGATAAGAGTTCGACAGCGACTCCCAGCCGCCATTGCCCGCTTCACCGCCCTGTGGATTCCAGATGCCAAGCTCACTTTCGTCTTTGGTCATATAGACCCAGGCGACACGGCCAAACAAAACGAAGTCCACTTTCGGCGCGTTGGGGTCGTTGGTCAGCTCGCCTTCCCAGGACGTGATAAATCGTCCGTAGTCGGCTTCAATTTCATACGCCTCGATGATGCTCCGGTATTTCTCGGCTGGCGCGATATTGTGGTCGTCCATATTGGTGCGCGCACGCTCGACGCGGCGCAAGCGCTCATCGCGGCGGAACGGTATATCGAGCATGATGAAACGCTCGAGTTCGTCAATCATTTGGAACTGCATGGGATACAGGTCCGAAGTGATTTCATCCACCTGGTCGATCTGGCGACGCAAGTCGTTGATCTCGTTGGCCTGACTCTGCAGGAACACTTCTTGCTGCTCCACGTAGAGTGACCGGCTCTCAATCCGCTGCAATGTGGCGCGATATTCCGCGAACAAGTCGCCGCGCTGGTCATCGATCCGATTGATCTGGGCCTGCGATTGCTGTGCTGATTCCGTGGCCCGTTCGGACTGGTCCACAGCACGGTCCAGTTGGGATTGTGCCGTAGCTCCAGCCGCCAGCACTGCAGCGCAGAGGCTGCCCATGAAGAACTGTCGTGATTTGCTCATTGGCGCTCCGCCTTACACTCTTTTGCCGCTGCACGACTCGCATGCGTTCGCATCCTTGCCGCACACTCCAATACGATCGACTAATCCCCAAAAATACGCCCCACACGGGCGGCGTTTTTTCCCACACGCCCCCGCGTGTTCATGAACGCTAGCACTGAATTCCGGCGTCAGGCAACCACTTAGGTCACGCCGTTCGACGCATTGCTCAGTGTTTTTCCGTCTGCGTACAAATGAAATCAAGGAAGAGTTGGCTGGGGCGGGAGGATTCGAACCTCCGGTCTTCGGTACCAAAAACCGCTGCATTACCGCTATGCTACGCCCCAATCGACGTGCGAGCGGCGTATGTAGCGCGCGCGCAACCAACAATCAATTCCCCGAATGGAACACAAGCAAACTCAAGCGCAACATTTTTTGCCAGCGTCCGTACATGTCAGTCTAAACAGCGAAGTTTGTCGTGTCGGATTGCTCCGCTGCACGGCAGGCGATATATCCACCACAGTCGGAGTATAGCTCAGCCTGGTAGAGCACCGTCTTCGGGAGGCGGGGGTCGCAAGTTCGAATCTTGCTACTCCGACCACTTGACCTCGCCAACTCTGAATGACTTGAGAAAAAAGAATGGCTCCAGCCGCACAAGCCAGAGCCAAACTATTTGTCTCAAATGATGTACGTTTACCCTACTCTGACGATAAACTCCCGGGATTTGCTGCCGTCGCCATCCCACAAGGCCCGGCCAGCCAATTCAGCAATTCCGTATACAGGATTTTCTGATTTTCATAGCCAATAGTGTTCGAAAAGTGATCTGCGTCATTAAGAATTACGTATTTGTAGGGCTTGTTGTGGCGCTTTAATCCATCAACGAAGCGATTGCCTTGATAAATAGGAACACGCTGGTCGACTTCGCCGTGAATGACAAGGATTGGAATATTAGTGTTCTCAACTTGTTCCACAGGGCTCATGCCCTTATAACCCTCTCGAATAAGCGCTCTTCCGATCCGACCCCGGCCAAAATCAGCCCCAATTTGATTCAGATCACTCACACCAGCTCCAGCTATTGCGCATTGGTAGATTTGTGGTGTGCGAACCGAAGCGGCAAACGCGGCATAACCTCCGTATGACCAACCAAACATTGCAAGCTTCTCCTGATCGGCCAAACCTTGCTCCACCAGGTAAAGGGCTCCATCGTCTTTGTCGTCTTGCATGGCTAGTCCCCATTGTCCCCACGAAGAGAGCCAGTGATCGAGACCATAGCCTTCTGATCCACGATATTGCGGTTGGAGCACCATGTAGCCTCGCGTCGCCAAAACCTGCGGCCATTCATCATAAGCTCGGGTTTCCGAAACCCACGGACCACCGTGAGGGAGAATCACAGTCGGATAGGGTGGCTCGCCCGACGTGGGCATAGTCAGAATGCCCGGGATTTCCCGCCCGTCGCGAGCCGTATAGGTAACAAATTTCTCTTCGCCCAACATATCCGAATCAAGAAGCGGGTGCTGTCCGCCAAGATATTGAGCCTGCCCATCCGCAATCAGATAGTAACTTCCGGGATCTTGTGCACTTTGTGTGAAGACCAGCATTTTTGCACAATTATTAAAGCAGTCCAGTATGGTATTGCGCGTTTCAGGAAAAGCGGCGTCTACGGTCGCTTGATGGCCAGCCACGCGATTGTCAATCCAAGCTATCTGCCGCTTTCCGTTTAAGTAGTATGCGAACCCTGCGAGCTCGACGGATCGATCGACGTCGGGAGTGTAAATGCCGCCCAACACATCGACATCGGGTCGCTGATACACCGTTTCAACAAACTCTCTGGTTTGCATATTAAACAGGTGGACGCCCACCGTATTCTGACCGCGATGTGCACGAAGAAATATTTGATTGGGGTTTTGTGGGTCAATACCAATCGGATCAATGCCAAGCTGGCCATAATTTTGGTAGTTCTCAAGCGAGAAACGATACCACTCTTTCCACTCATCACTTTCACCGAGTTCACGGTAAAAATAAATTGCTTCACGCGTCCCAATATCGACTTCACTAGCTGTACGAACATTGCCCTCGCTATCGATACCATAATCGCCAAGGCGGCGATTTCCCTTTAAATACATTGATTTTCTATTGTTTCGAAGATTATAGACATAAAAATCAGGCGCCTGGGCGCCCGAAATCGATTCTCCTTCCAGGTCATCAAAATCAATATCCCGAGTGGAAATCAGAATTTCGTTCGGGCGACCGCGCAGACGAGATTGGAAGCTAGCATCACGAGGTAATTCCCGAAATCGACCAGTATTCAAATTCAAGAGCGCAACTTGGCCTTCGTACACGCCTTGGTTAACGTCCGTGATTTGATCCCGTACTTTCTGACGAAATCGAACGAAAATGTGATCTTTATTGGCCCAGCTGAAGCTTGTGATTTCGGAAGGAGATGCACTGTATCGTGCTGGCTCTTTGGCGAGGTCGTCAACTTCGTATACCTCAAGAATGTATTCATCGGTCTTGCCCGGCAACCGTAGCAGCGCAATTTGCTCACCGTCAGGTGAAAGAGAGACACCTGTCATAAACGGGTACGTAGCAAAATAATCGAGCGGAGGCACGTCTTCCTGCGCGCTTGTCGTCATCGGTGCGATTGCGAGCAACGCGATGATTCCCGATAGTGCAAGCAAACTTCTATTGATCACAGCAGGCTCCCATTTATCAGTTTATTAGCCATGGTAACGCAACCCAAACAAACTTCAACAGACATAAAAAGGCCCGACGAGACAAACATCGCCGGGCCTAGAAGACTAGATTATGGGGAAGTGAGTCACTTCCGTTACTGAGTTTAGAAGTTTTTCCGAACCGACATAAACACCCGGCGCCCCAGCAGGTCGTAACCGACGCCGACCGGTGCATTCACGTTCGTAGTGACCTCGGAAGAGTTCACAAACGGCGGTTCTTCGTTGAATAGGTTTCGAACCCCAATAACAAAGTCCCAGGTATCAGCATTGTAGCCGATCGATGCATCATGCCGGAAATAAGCTTCCGCGGAAGCATAGTCTCGACACAATTCCTCAGGCAAGCACGTTTGTGAAGCGCCGAACCGGCTGTCGATACCCTCAACGAACTGTCCAACCTGGCTAATATAACGAGTGTTCCAGGTTACACGGAAGTCATCATAGTCAGCACGGAAAGTTGCTTGTCCATTCCACTCGGGGAAACCAAAAGAACCCCGTAGGTCGTCAACGTCTGCGACGCCGTTGTCACCAATGATCTCATTCTCATTTTCAAGCAAATGAGTGGCGCGAACATCAACAGAAAGATCAAGAGCGCGACCCAGCACAGCAAAGTCATCTTCGAACAGGATATTAATATCGATGCCTGAAGCTTTGTCTGTGTTGATATTGATCGGAGTTGCAAAAACAGTGTTAATCAAACCGTCGTTGCCCCGTTGAATTCTTGAACAGAACGAGCTCGAGAAATCAGGCTGAAGCACGAAGCAATCATTGACAATGAATTGTGATGACGGCTCCGCCAGCGCATCTTCAACCTCAATGCTCCACCACGTAGCGCCTGCAGTGAGATTAAACTGCTCAAAGAAAGGCTGATCTATTACAAGGCCAGCCGAGTAAGCAGTTGAGGTCTCCGGATCGATATCGGTAGTCCCACCTGTAATTACTTCTGCCGACACTGTCCCGGTCCCGCTTGGCACGCCATCTTCGGCGCCGAGGGTCGTGGGATCAACTCCAGCGGCAACACAGTTGTCCAAAGTTTGCTGATCGCGCGTGTCAAGCGCTGGATTGTAGAAGCCTGGATCATCAGGGTTCAAGGGGTCGCGCTCAAACGCTGCTTCTGGCACCAAGCATGGATCACCAAGTGCGTTATTGAAACCCGATTGGTTCAATAAGAATTGTTCACGGACGTTAGGCGCACGATAGGAGGTGCCGGCGGTACCGCGGAACAAAAGCCAATTCACTGGGCGATAATCGCCCTTCACACTGTAAGTCCAGTCCGTGCCGTAAAATTCTTCCTCCGTCCAACGAGTAGAAAGGTTCAGGTTGGCGTCATAGATGCCCGGCAGATTTGCTGCGATGGGAATTTCAATCTCACCGAACGCCTCGTAAAGGTCCTTCGAACCTGCCCCACCCGAGTCTTGGAAGAAACCGAACAACAGACCATCAGCGGCAATGTCGCTCGCGTTCGACTCGATGACGTCTTCACGATACTCAAAACCAAGCACAACAGGAACATCGCCGGCCGGCAGCTCGAATACATTGCCGGTCAAAAATCCTGACAAGATTGTCTGCTCATAGACCGTGTTGAATGACCGATCCCCAAACACGTAATCGCGCTCTTCTTGAGTAGCAAAATCGCCAGCCTCACCACCGTTATACAGCGATGGAGCAAACATGTTGATCGGTACGCATACATTGCCAGAGTCATCAAACCCGTCGGGAATTCCATCACCATTATCGTCAACGCCGCAAACCACTTCACCGGTAGATGGGTCGATCGCAGACGTGCGCAACGAGAAGTTCAACCGGTCATCGCGAACGCCAACGCGACTTGAGTCTCCGTTGGATCGCGAGTAAACCATCGACGCTTCGTAGGTCCAGTCGCGAACCGGACCAAAGTTCAAGAAAGGAACATCGCCGCGAAAGCCGCCGACAAGGCGAGATTGAGTCAACTCAACGGCGGTGATGTTACGATCACCTTGCACTCGAACAATTGGTTGAACGTCCTGCGGCCCGAGCGGCCCCGCCAAAAATCCTGCAAAACCCGGACTTGTTGAGGGCGCTCCAACCAAGCCTTCAAAGACGTTACTATAGGCGTCACTCAAGAAGAAATTGTCGAATGCGACACCGCAATCGACCCCGAAGCCATCTGGGTTACAAATATTATAGGGATTGCTGGCCGGAACAATCGGGAACAGTTGGACGCCCCCACCTGAACCTACCGCGTCCGACGTGCTTTGAAGGTTTGAATAGAGCGCTTCATAAAAGAACGTTGCGCCGCCCAAGACGTCGGTTTGGTACTCGCCGTAGGCAAACGCATTTAAGCGCTCAACCTCCGAGAAGATATCACTGTCAAGCCACTCTTCGCTGCCATTGGGCGTGTAATTGAAGAATTCGACGTCATTGATGCCATCACCGTTTGAGTCGACGCCAATGGAGGTTCCGCCCGTTGATAAGAAGTTTGACTCAGAGAAGCCGGGATACAAACCATCTGCGTTGGGCGCCAGAAAGTTGGCAAACTCGTTTGCGTAAACCGAACCAAGGACAGGCACTGACACTCGGCCAACTAAGCGAGGACGTTGACACGGATTTGGGCGTTGTAACGGGTTTGCCAAATTGTCAGCGATGAATTCGGTCCGGAGTTCACCGGTAGCGTCCACGATCTCCAGGTCTTTGGTACATTCGTTCGACCAATCGCGGTCTCGACGATTTAGAGCCTCCGTCAGCTGGTACTCCAACGCAAAGCCAGAGAAGCCACGGTCTGAGTTGACACCCCACTTCGCCGAAACCGTGGTCTCTTCGCCACCACCGTCGAAAGGTTGACTATAGTTACCAAACAACTCCAGTCCGTCGAAATCTTTCTCGAGGATAACGTTGACCACACCGGCGACCGCATCCGATCCATACACGGACGAGGCCCCATCTAGCAGAATATCAAAACGCTCTATGACCGTGCCCGGTAGCAAATTAACGCTTGGCTGGGTTGGAACACCCTCAACGCCTGCTGGTGCAAGCCGGCGACCATTAATCAACACCAAGCTGCGGTCGGATCCCAACCCACGAAGATTTACTGTCGATGAGGCAGGCCCATTGTCGAGAACAAAACCGGCAAACGAACCATCAATCTGTTGCCCTTGGGTCACGGTCGAATCTTGGAGAATAAGATCCGGGCTGACAAGACCGATATCACGCGAGGCGCCTGCGGTAATTACTTGGACGGGCGACGGAGAAGTGAACTCATCGCGCTGGATCCGCGAACCGGTCACAACAACGCGTTCGCTGGACTCTTCTGCCTCTTCATCGTCCTCAGCAATGGTTTCAACTTGCGGATCGTCAGCATCTTCATCGTCCTGCGCGATAGCGGGAGCGGCGAACAGCATGCTCGCTGCGATGCACGACAGCATGGTTGAGCGCAACAAGCGCTCTTTCTCGTTGGAAATCGTCACGATCGAACCCCTTCGATTGGTTTTTTTATCTCACGGCGCCACGACGTCCATGTTTTGGATCGACACAGCGGTCCCCGCTAGTCGCCACGCTAAGCGCCAAAACTTTGCGTCGTCCAGCCGTTCATCAGCATCCCATCACACTTTGACACGTTCAGTTGCATTAATGTCACAAGTTGGCCCCATTGACGCCGGTCGTTTTCCCGGCCGCAGTTGCGCCAATTGCTCGACACGGCGTGTTGCTGAGATAGTGTGCGCGAAAGAGCAATGGCGCATTGAGCGCTGAGGAGTGGCCAGATGTCGAACACAGCAATTTTCACAACGGCGATTATGGCGATTGCGTTGGCGTTCGCGCCGTCACCGGCGCAGGGGCAAGACGCCCGCATAGGCGCTGTTTTGTCATGCAGATCAATTGAAGACGACTCGGTCCGCCTTGCCTGTTTTGACGCCACGGTCACGGCATTGGCCGATGGCGATATCGCCCTGAGCGCGCCCACCGAAGAAGCGCTAGCGCTGGCGAAACAGGAGGCATTCGGACTGTCCGGTCAGGAGGCCGAAGCGGCCATGCTGGGAGCGCTGGCCCCGTCTGTATCGCGCTCGGCGCCCGCTCCTGCACCCGCTGAGCCCGTCGCGTCCGGATCCCCTGATGATATTTCTGTGGATCAAGCGGTCCCTGATGACGTGATTCAGTCCCCGGCTCCCGCCACCCCGGAGCGCGCCGCGCCTGTTGAGACCGATCCTGACCGAATCGTTTTGCAGATCGAGCGCACGGTTGAACGGCCTAACGGCAAACTGCGTTTTCACATGACCAATGGCCAGGTGTGGCGTCAGCTCGACAGTAAACGCGTGCAAATCCCCGACGGAGGCGAAGAGGGACTTAAGGCGCATATTCGTCGCGCCGCCCTGGGAAGTTTTCTGATGCGCATTAATGACGAGGGCGTTTCAATTCGAGTTCGACGTGAGGAATAAGGCCTCTGGCTAACGACCATCGCGCTTTGGGATCGACAGATCAGCCACGTCTCGACTAACTGGACGACAAGAACGATTGATTGGTCCGGCTGTGACTAAGGGAGGCCATGTTGTGTCTGGTGTGACATTCCACCCAATGAGCGATGATTACGCCGTCTGCGCTTCGGTGGCGGAAGCGGACTTGCGAAGGGCGCACGAACTCGGGTTTGCCATGGTGATCAACAATCGCCATGACGATGAAACGTCCGAACAATTGAGCTCCGATGAGGCGGCGCAGATCGCCGCCCAATTGGGCATGGCCTACGCGCACATTCCCATCCAAGGCAGCGCTGTGAGCGAAAGCGATCTGACGGCATTGCACGAGGCAAGGACGCGCGCCAATGGCCCTGTGCTCGCCTATTGTGGGTCAGGGCGGCGATCGAGTTTGTTGTGGGCGATGAACGAAGTTGCGGAAGGCCGCATGTCTCCCGATGAGGTTCTGAAACGGGCCCAATCGGAGGGATACGACCTGCATCCCATACGCCCCCAACTCGAAGCTCTCTACACACTGTGATGTGCTGTTATTTGCGCACGGCGCGCACATGAGTTTGTCTCGCGGCGATGGAGCGCGTAATGAGCGCTCGGCGAGGGAGAAGACCGTGGCGCGCGCGTTGTGGCATGCTGACTTTGAATGGCGCAGAGATCATCTGATCGTGCGCCAAACCGGCGCCCGCGTGCCGCTCAATTGGGCGATCACTCAGGAATTTCTGTCATGGTGGGTGTTCTATGTGGCGCTTCAGCCTGTTCGGTTCTGGCGCACGCTGTTTCGCAAACCAATCAAAATATCGTTTAGTCCAGCCCCACCACGCCCCTGGTATCTCCTTTGGGCTGTGACACGCGCCGCTGGCGGCAAGTTTGTCGCGCCCGATCGCGCCGAGCTCCTCATGTATTTCGAGGACGCGACCATTGGCAAACCGTCGGCGCGCTTTGAAAAATCCAATGTGCGGCGATTGAATTTTAACTGTGTGGACGTGTCAAAGAGCCACGTGGCCCAGACCTTCGAGCGCATTTTCGGCTACGCCTTGTCCGTCGACCCGCGCCGTCATGATGGACCGGCCGTGGAAAAGTCGGAGGACAATGGCGCCCATGATGGCGCGATTGTGATGTGCCCGTGTGACCCAAAGCCGGGACGCGTTTATCAGCGCTTAATCGACACAGAGGCCGAAGATGGCCTGGTGGAGGACTTGCGTTGTCCCACCGTGGCGGGACGAATTCCCGTTGTTTTCATCAAGCGGCGTCCTGTGTCGACGCGCTTTGCCAACGCCAATGCTCAAGTGATCCTCAAGCGTGCTGAAGATGTGCTCACCAGCGACGAACAAGCCAAACTTGCGTCGTTTTCGCGCGCCATGAACTTGGATTGGGGCGGTCTCGACGTGTTGCGTGATCGTCACGATGGCAGGATATATGTTGTCGACGTCAATAAGACCGACATGGGGCCTCCAACAGCACTGAGCCTAGGCGACAAATTGCGCGCCACATTGCGACTGGCTGCGGCTTTCCGTGAGGCATTTGATACAGGTAGTGGAGACCAAGGTGAGTATCGCGTTTAATCGAGACTTTGCATTTGAATACGGCCGGGTCGATCAGGTGGCGCCTGGGATTCGCCGAGTGGTTGCGCGCAATCCCGGTCCGTTCACTTATACCGGCACCGGGGTTTACATCGTGGGCTCAGGGCAAGTCGCGGTGATTGACCCGGGCCCGTCTCTGGACGAA
Organism: uncultured Caulobacterales bacterium; assembly: GCA_964636945.1. GTDB lineage: Bacteria > Pseudomonadota > Alphaproteobacteria > Caulobacterales > Maricaulaceae > CAZADA01. Next base: position 20,106 of record CAZWVH010000041.1, read on the forward strand.
CACGAAAATGCTTTGATGGCCGCCTTGGCGGGCGAGCAGGTCAGCCACATCTTCATTACTCATCACCATCTTGACCATACGCCGTTGGCGCGCGGCTTGGCCGAGCGGTTCGGCGCACGGACATATGGTTTCGGCGCGCCGCTTGGCGGTGGTTCCAGCGGCGACGGGGACGTGCGCCTCGAAGCCGGCGATGATCACTCGTTTTCGCCAGATCAAATCATCACCGACGGCGACACATTTTCCGGAACCGACTGGACAATTGAGGCGATCCACACGCCGGGCCACACATCCAATCACATGTGTTACGCATTCTTGGAGCAAAACGCCCTGTTTTGCGGAGACCATGTGATGGCCTGGTCCACCAGCGTGGTGAGCCCGCCCGATGGCGATATGGGAGACTATTTGGCGTCCCTTGAACGCGTGCGTGAGCGCGGTTTCGATACGTTGTGGCCGGCCCATGGTCCGTCAGTGGATAATCCCCGCGACTTTATTGGCGACTATATTGCCCATCGCCGCCAACGCGAGGCTCAAATCATCGCGCAGTTAGAGGCCGGCAGAACAAAGATCAAAGATATGGTCACGCACATGTATGCTGATGTGGACAAACGTTTGCACCCAGCCGCGGCGCATTCGGTGCTCGCCCATTTGATCCATTTGGTGAAGGAAGGCCGGGTAGAGACCGAGGGCGCGCCGGGCCTTGCAAGCCTTTATCGGCTCCGCGCCTATGCCTAGAATGAGCCCCTATGCCGGCGGCTCGACGGCGGGCTCGGCATCGGTTTCCGGCAAGACGTGATCTTTGAACCTTTCTCGCATGACTTTTTTGTCCATCTTGCCAATGGGCGTCATGGGAAATTCGTCCACGAAGACAATGTCGTCGGGCATCCACCACTTGGTGACTTTACCGGCCAAATAGTCGAAAATCTCGGCTGGAGAACCTGAAAGCCCTGCCTTAAGCTGGACCAACATCAATGGCCGCTCCCCCCATTTGGGGTGTGCCAGACCGATCACACAGGCCTGAGCGACCTTCGGATGGCCCATGGCCAAATTCTCAAGATCAACCGAGGAAATCCATTCCCCGCCCGATTTGATCACGTCCTTATTGCGATCGACGATGTTCATGAAGCCATGCTCGTCAATGGTCGCCACATCGCCGGTGTCGAACCAGCCGTCCTCGTCAGTGAGCGCTCCGCCCTCACCCTTGTAATAGCCTTTCGCCACCGCAGGGCCGCGGGCCATCAACGCGCCGAACGTTTTGCCATCGCGCGGCAGTTCCTCGCCCTGCTCATCGACAATTTTCAGCTCCACCGTATACGGCGCGCGGCCTTGCTTAAGGCGGTAGAGGATTTGCTCCTCCTTGGGCAATTCCTCGAGATCGGGGGTCAAGCGAGCGAGTGTGCCCATGGGACTCATCTCGGTCATACCCCACGCGTGAATCACCTCCACACCAAACTCAGACTCAAAGCGCTCCAGCATGGTGCGCGGTACGGCTGCGCCGCCAATCACCACGCGTTGCAGCTCGGGCAAGCCACGATCCTCGGTGTCCAAATAATGCAGCAGCCCATACCACAATGTCGGCACCGCCGCGGACAATGTGACGTGCTCCTGAGTCAACATACGCCACAACGAATCCCCGCTGATGCCAGGACCGGGCAATACCAGCTTTGCGCCAGCCATGGGCGCGGTGAGCGGCAAGCTCCAGCCATTGACGTGGAACATGGGCACAACGGGCATCACCACATCGCGTGAGGACACATTTAGCCCGTCCGGGTTCATCACCGCCATGGAGTGCAACACCGTTGAGCGGTGAGAATACAGCACGCCCTTGGGATTGCCCGTGGTGCCTGAGGTGTAGCACAGACCCGCCGCAGTGCGTTCGTCAAACTCGCCCCAGCGGATATCCTCATCGCCATCATTGATCAGCGACTCATAGGTCACCGCATTGGGCAAAATCGTGTCGGGCATATGCGCATCGTCAGTCATCACCACGTAATGCCCAACGGACGGCAGCTTGTCGCCAATCCGCTCAACCAAACGCATGAAGGTGGCGTCCACGAAGATGATCGAATCTTCAGCGTGGTTGATGATGTAGACAATTTGTTCAGGATGCAGACGTGGATTGATGGTGTGATAAATCGCGCCAATCCCCGTCAGCGCATACCAGCTTTCCATATGGCGCGAGGTGTTCCAGGCCATGATCGCCACCCGGTCGCCCGCCTTGACGCCGTAGCGCTTACGCAGGGCGTGTGAAAGCCGTCGCGCCCGGCGGTGAATATCACCATAGTCGCGCCGCTCGATTGGCCCCTCAACAGTCTGTGTGACCACCTCTTGATCACCGAAATTGCGGCTTGCATGCTCGATGATCGTGTTGATCGTCAGCGGCCAATCCTGCATCAGACCGTACATGGCCCACCCTTCCACTTTTCACTGCACCGCCTAAGGTAAACGGTGTTTTCCTTTGTGTCACATCGCGTAAGCAAAAATTCACTCGAGATGAACGCCGCACGCATTACGGAACGCGTGTGAGGGTCCAGGCCTCGTCGGTCAGCGCTGCGGGCCTGACCGAGGCGTCGCCTTCCTCGCCGGGTTCAAAATCGAGCCGCAACGAATTGGCCTCATCCCCAAGCACAAAGACGCCATATAGGGTTTTTCCTTTCAGAGGGCCTGTTAAAAACCCTTTGATGGTGATGGTGTCGATCTCTTCCAAAAACTCTGTTTGATAGACCAGCGGATAGACCTCTTCGCTATCCGCGCGCTTGATGGTCCAGTTTAAACCGCCCTCGCCGTCAAACTCGAAACTGTGCGTCTCCCCCTGTTCAGGAGATGCGGTCCACGCCCCGGCCAGCCGCTCGTCGGCTTGAGCGCTGCACAGTCCGGCCGCCGCGAGCACCGATGCAATCATAAGACGAATGCCCATACCCTCACTTCTCCCACTTCGTGAAACTTTGCTGTCCCCGTAAACGCGTCTCCCAACCGGATACATCGACAAAGCGCGCGGATCGAGGCAAAAATTCAAACAACTATGACGGGAGGGCCTTATGGGCAAAGTGATCGGCATTGGCGGCGTGTTCTTGACCAGCCCGGACAAGGACCGGCTTCTGGCCTGGTACAAAGACGTGTTGGGGCTCGACCTTGATCCCTCATTCGGGACAACTTTTCCCTTTAAGCCCGCGGTGGAGCACGAAGACAAAGCGCTGTCGGTGTTTTCGATCTGGGACGCCGACACCGACTACAAGAAACCGTCCACCCTCGATGTGATGCTCAATTTCATGGTCGACGATCTTGAGGCCGTGCTCGCCCACGCCACAAGCGCGGGGGCTGAACAGGTGGATAACATTGTCGATGAGAGCTATGGCCGCTTTGCCTGGATCATGGATCCCGACGGCCGCAAGATTGAGCTGTGGGAACCCAAAGACCCGGGCGATGGGGGTTAAACCGCCACCTCAGCTTTGATTGCAGGATGGGGGTCATAGTGCTCCACCGCGATGTCCTGAAAGCGAAAGGCGAACACATCCCTCACCTGCGGATTGAGGCGCAAGGTCGGCAGCGGGCGCGGCTCGCGGGAGAGCTGTTCGCGCACCTGGTCCAGATGGTTGGTATAGATGTGCGCATCGCCAAACGTATGCACAAACTCGCCCACGCCTAAGCCCGTGGCTTGCGCCATCATGTGGGTGAGCAGCGCATAGCTGGCGATGTTGAACGGCACGCCGAGAAACATATCCGCCGAGCGCTGGTAGAGCTGGCAGGAGAGCTTGCCGTCCAGCACCGCGAACTGGAACAGGCAATGGCATGGCGGCAGCGCCATGGCGTCCATATCGGCCGGGTTCCAGGCGCTGACCACCAGGCGGCGGCTGTCGGGATTGGTTTTGATCTCGTCGACCACATTGGCGATCTGATCGATCACCCTGCCGTTTGGCCCAGACCAAGAGCGCCACTGCTTGCCGTACACGGGGCCAAGATCACCGTTTTCATCGGCCCACTCGTCCCAAATGCGCACGCCATTGTCCTGCAAATACGCCACATTGGTGTCGCCGGCGAGGAACCACAGCAATTCATGGATCACCGATTTGAGGTGCACCTTTTTGGTGGTCACCAGCGGAAAGCCGTCGGCCAAATCGAAGCGCAGCTGGCGGCCGAACACGGATAAACAGCCCACGCCCGTGCGATCATCACGCTTGACGCCGGTGTCGAGAATCTCTTGGAGAAGGTCCAGATATTGACGCATTCGGCTTATTTAAGATGAGTCTGAACGGCTGGGGAGAGTGTGATGAAGTTCGTCGGTAGAATTTTGGGGATCATGCTGGTTTTGGCGATGGTCGCGGGCGTGGCGTTTTTCACCGTTGGGCCGGGCTATTTTGAGCGTGGCCGCAATCAAGTCGCGGAGATGGCGTTGCCCGACGTGAGCGCGCGCGCCCAGGCGCTGCACGATCGCCTGTTTGTGGCCGATCTGCACGCTGACCCCTTGCTATGGAAGCGCTCGGTCGCCAACCGCGCCAATCGCGGCCATGTGGACGTGCCGCGGATGATTGAGGGCGGCATGGATTTGCAGGTGTTTTCCGCAGTGACCCAAGTGCCGGCCGGGCTCAACTATGAAACCAACTCTG
>CAZWVH010000042.1:0-24553 GCA_964636945.1 uncultured Caulobacterales bacterium
CGATCCGAAATTCACATTTGTCGACTTGAACCGTTCCGGCGTCGCCCTGATGGAGATCGTCTCCAAACCCGATCTGCGCTCGCCGGCCGAAGGCGCGGCCTATGTGAAAAAGCTGCGCAATATCCTGCGGTATCTTTGCACCTGCGACGGCAATATGGAGCAAGGTTCCATGCGCGCGGATGTGAATGTCTCTGTGCGCAAGCCCGGCGATCCGCTCGGGACCCGCTGCGAGATTAAAAACGTCAACTCCATGCGTTTCATCGCCATGGCGATTGAGGTCGAGGCGCGCCGGCAGATCGAGATCATTGAAGACGGCGGGACCATTGACCAAGAAACGCGCCTGCTCGATACGGTGAAGGGCGAAACCCGCACCATGCGATCCAAAGAGGACGCGCACGATTATCGCTATTTCCCCGATCCCGACTTGCTGCCGCTGAAGCTGACCAAGGCGCAGATCAACAAGATCAAGAAAACTTTGCCCGAATTGCCGGACGACAAGAAACACCGGTTCATGAACGAGTATGGGTTGTCTTCCTACGACGCCTCGGTGCTGGTGGGCGATGCCGATAGCGCGCATTACTTTGAGGACGTCGCCAAAGGCCGCGATCCCAAGCTGGCGGCGAACTGGGTGAGCCAGGAGCTGTTTGGCGCGCTCAACAAAGCCGGCAAGCCGCTGGCCGATAGCCCGGTGTCTGCGACGCAGTTGGGCGGATTGGTGGATCTGATTGCCGATCAGACCATTTCTGGACGCATCGCCAAGCAAGTCTTTGAGATCATGTTCGAAACCGGTGACGATCCAGCCGCCATTGTTGAGCGTGAGGGCCTCAAACAGGTCACGGACACTGGCGCGATCGAAAAAATTGTCGACGAGATCATCGCCGCCAACCCCAAACAGGTCGAGCAGCTGAAGACCAAACCCAAAACCATGGGCTGGTTTGTCGGCCAGGTGATGAAGGCCTCAGGCGGCAAAGCCAATCCCCAGGCGGTGAATGAGATTTTGCGCAAAAAGCTTCCCGTGGGAGAGGAGTAAACGGTTCGAACCGTGGTGAGGGTGATGTTCTCATTCGATCCTTCTTTTAAAGGCAAAGCCGGGCTGAAGAAGCTCTATGTGGAATATAGCTCAAATGACCGCCGTTGGCGCGGCGTTGAATCCCATGATCTGTTGAACCGCGTGGCCGAGTATTACGGCCTGCCGGAACCGTTCGTGTTTTTCCAACACCTGAGCCATGTCGGGCGGATCAGTTTTCCCGTCATCGCCCAGGCCTATCCGATCGGCCTTGATCTTGGGCCCGCACTCGCTCGATGTCTGTATGCCGTGCTGATGCTGCCTATGGGCCGAACGAAACCTCCGACTGATACCGCGCCTGCCAGGGCGGTCCTCGACAGCCCTGGAGCCAGCGTGGACGAATTGCTCGGGGCCTTGCCGCTCGAGGGGCGATCGGAGTGGGATTGGCAAGCGCATCCCGACTATGTCCTGGTGCGCGTCGTCAATTGGCGTGTTGGCGACGTTCCCGACTTTCCTGGGATCAGCTACGAGCAGTATCAGGCGGAAAACGCCAATCAGATCGCCGAGACGATCTTAGACGTGTTGCGGTCAACGGAGTCTGCCTAGCCGCGCCCGAAGAATGAGGGGACATGCTCCCATGACACCACTCCCACCCATCGCTGAGGCGACGCCACCCCGCTGGATGCGGGTGATCCAAGTCCTGGTCGACATTCCGTTGATTGGCCAGTTCCTGTCGCTGTTGTTGGTCTTTGGCCCCGGCTTCTTGGTGATCGGCGCGTTGGTCGGCTTCGCAACGTTTGCGGCAGCTGCGATGGGCGGGTTCGAACCGCGTGCGCACGAGGCGTTCTTTGATCTGATGAAAACGCCGGGTCGGCTGACGTTCGGTGTTTTGGGCTTTGCCTATGCCTTGGTTGGGTTGATCACGCTGTGGTGGGCGCTGAAGTTCCGCCATGCCGGAGCGCCATTACGGTTCGCGTTCATTCCGTTTGTGTGGATCTGCTATCTCATCATTGCTGTGGGCATGTTTGCCGGGATCGCCGGCGTCGCAGCGCCGGGATGGGCCGTCACGCTGCCGTTTTTCGACGATTTTGCACAGCCGGAGGGGTGAACGCGTCGGAGCTGGCGATAGGCGTGGTTTGGATGTGATCTGGGTTGCGACGGCCCCCTGGCTCCCACCGGAGTCGCTTCGCGCCATGGTGGTAAGCGACCATTCTTTATCTCAAATGCTAGTCAGCAACTCATGAGTGATCTCATTTTGAAGAATTGCAAGTCGCAAGCGATGACACGAATGGCAGATCCTAAACAAACTTCGCCGCATCAGCGGCGGCTTTAAACACGGCGCTAGCCTTGTGCACGGTCTCCATGCGTTCGGTTTCCGGATCGGAGTCGAACACCACACCGCCGCCGGCGCGCACATGCAGCCGACCGTCCTTGATCACGCCAGTGCGAAGGGCGATGCAGGTGTCCATGTCACCATTGGCGGCGAGATAGCCGACCCCGCCAGCGTAGACGCCGCGCGCTTCGCCCTCCAGTTCATGAATGATTTCCATCGCCCGCACCTTGGGCGCGCCGCTGACCGTGCCTGCGGGAAAACCGGCGAACAGGGCGTCGATGGAATCGAGATCACGTCTAAGATCGCCTTCCACTTGGCTAACGATATGCATGACATGGCTATAGCGCTCGACGGTGAACTGGCTGGTGACCTCGATCGAGCCCCATTCAGCCGCCCGGCCCACATCATTCCGGCCCAGATCGAGCAGCATCAAATGTTCCGCGCGCTCCTTAGGGTCGGCCAATAGCTCGGTTTCAAGCGCCTTGTCCTCCAATAACGTGGCGCCGCGCGGCCGCGTGCCCGCAATGGGGCGAATAGTGATGCGATGGTTTTGCACGCGCACCAGTATTTCGGGGCTAGAGCCGACCACCGCAAAATCTGCAAAATTCAAATAGAACATATAAGGAGACGGGTTGAGCCGACGCAGCGCCCGATAGAGCGCGAACGGCGGCAGTTCGAAATCTGCCGAGTAGCGCAAGCTCGGCACACATTGAAACACGTCGCCCGCTGTAATGTAGCGTTTGGCGGCTTCCACGCGAGACCGAAACGCAGCGTCCGAGACACTGGCGTGGATATCGACCTCCCGTTCCGGCGCATTGGGATTGGGCTTGCTGGTGGCTGGCGCGGGTTTAGCCAAAATGTCGGCGACAGCGTTAATGTGGATTGCCGCCGCCTCAAACGCAGCCTCGCCGTCCATCTCCGAGTTTGGCCGCACCGGTGTCGCAATGGTGATGTCCTGACGTACCGAATCGAACACGATCACGGTCTTGGGCCGCATGAGCAGGGCTTGCGGCGCGCCAATCGGATTGTCCTTCGGTTCAGGCAAACGTTCAGCCAAACCGGCGGTTTCATAGCCTAAATAGCCGAACAATCCAGCTGCTGCGGCGGGCAATTCATCGGGTGTTTCCAGGGCCGTCCGTGTTCTTAGGGCGCGGAGCGAGGCGATGGGATCATCATCGTGGACATCGCGGTGAAACTGCCCAGTTTCAATCTGATCGTCGACGGCAATTTCGGCGCGACCGTCACGCACCCGCCATAAGAGGTCAGGATCAGTGGCGATAATCGAAAAACGGCCGCGATTCTCGCCGCCCTCAACCGATTCCAACAACACTGTGTTTGGACGATCGCGGCCCAATTTGAGGATCGCGGACACCGGCGTTTCCACGTCATCGGCAAGGCTCAGCCAGACCAACCCATTGCGACCCTTGTTGTAGTTGTGAACAAAGTCGCGGCGATGCGTCTGCGGCGAGATCATACGATCAAAGCTGCACAACATAAGGCGAAGACGCGTGACCGAGGTGCGGATACTGGCGTCATTGCGTGGGAGCGCCCGTCGCGCGCGCAAAGGCCGCCGGGTTGGTTCGCGCCGGATACCGCGCCTCAAGACCAGCGGTGTAGAAGGTCAACATGTCGTTGGTGATCTCCGAGATCATCTGACTGCGAACAGCGCGCACATCTTGAGACCGGGCGCTGACCGGCGGGGAGGGCAAAATGGCCTCAGCGCGCACAACAGAGTAAGCGCCGTCCTCCCTCGGCAAAATGATTGAGTCTCCGGCATTGAGTTGAAAGGCCGTATTCGCCGCTTGGCGACCGAGACCCTCAGGCACGCGACCAGATGGGAACATGGCGTCAGCGCGTAAAACCATGAAGGTATCAGAGGTAACCAAAGGACCGCCAATCGCCGCTGCTTGCGCGAGCGCTGCGTCGCCATTGAGCGCGCTTTGGATCGACTCAGCCAGTTCCAGGTGAGCGTTGCTGGCGGCATTGCTGCGCCAGATGCTTTCGACATTTTCGCGGACTTCGTCCATTGCGCGAACACGACGCGGCTCCACGTCCTCCACCCTGAGAACGAAGATATCCTCACCCGCCGTGCGCGTCGGGCTCACCAGACCGGGGCGTTCTTCAAAGGTTGCCGCAACAATCGCGTCATAGGTTGGGTTCGGCAGGTCGGCCGCGGGCTCGCCGGAAGGGGTTAGTCCGGAACTATCGATGTTTTCAAAGGTGCGAACTGGAACGCCCGCAGCCTCGGCGGCAACGGGAAATTCAGCGCCACGGTTAAGTAGTTCCTGCTCGAAAGCATCGAGCCGCGCTCCCACCTCTCTTCGCGCCAGTTCGTTGGCCAGTTCCTCACGCACTTGCGCGCGGATTGCATCCGCGTCCGGTTCTTCACCTTCCTCAATCGAATCAACGCGCACCACGGCCCAGTTATTGAAACTGGTGCGGACAGGTTCGCTCACTTCGCCGATGTCCAGGCTGAATACGGTCTCTCCCACCGCGTCATCGAGAACCTGCGTCCGTGTCTCGCCTTCATAGATTCCGACCGTCGCCCCATCGACGCCTTGGGTGATTTCCTGTGGCACGCCGCCATCGCGCAATTGCTGCGCAAACGCCATTGCGGTGTCCTGATCATTTGCAATGAGTTCGACATAGGTGCGGGTCTCAGCAATTGTGGCCTGGGCGAGCGCGGGTTCAAAAAGGCGTTCGACATCGTCTTCGGCGACATTCTCCAGAGCGGTGTCAATATCGGGTGTGAACAGGACCACCGAGACAGTTCGCCGCTCTGGTTCGGCTAAGGCATCGAGATTGGCCTCATAGATTTCGCGCAAGTCATCTTCGCTGGGATCGCCCGGCGGCGGATTGGCCTCTTCTGGCACGTTGATCACGCTAATGATGCGCTGTTCGTTATAAAGGCGAACCCGATTGGCGGCAAAGATGCTCGGCGGCGAGACCCCGGCGGTCAATCCGCTGTACAAGATGTTAGATGTCAGGTCATGGCGGACCAGATCTTCGTATTCGCCAATTGAATATTCGTTCCGTGCTAATGTGCTGGCGTAGGTCTCTCGGTCGAATTCTTCCGTAACCGGGTTTTGGAACGCTTCGTTTTCACGGATTTCTTGCCCCACCGCGCGGCGAGACACGGCAATGCCCATGCGTTCGGCCTCTTGGCCGAGTTGCGCGCGTTGGATGAGCCAGCGATAGGCTTCATTGTCCACGCCGGCTTCACGCGCATCCGCCATGGTGGCGCGAGGATTACTTTGACGGAATCTGCGCAGTTAGCGATCCCATTGGCGACCAAGTTCGACGGTGCTGATTTTGGCGTCTCCAACCCGGGCAACATTGTTGTCGCCCACACCGCCAAACGGATTGCCCACTGAAATAGCCAGAGCGAGGGCAACCAAGCCCAGGAGAATCAACACAATCTTTGAACGAGTCAAAGAGCGCAGTCGGTTAAGCATCGTGCACCATAAGCTTGAAGATCGCAGTTCGCGCAAGCTAGAGAGAGCGCAACGCACTGACAAGACTGTCGCGGCGTTTGCGAGGTTGCGACTGCAGTTCTATACGAGCCTCAGTGGATAGCGAACATTTGCTGGCAGCAAGAACACGGGACGGGGCCATGTCGAAGTTGATTGTTGGAAATTGGAAAATGAACGGGCTGCAAGCTGCTCGTGCAGAGGCTAAGGCATTGGCGGCCATCGCGTTTCCCGATGCGGTGGAAGTGGTCATTTGTCCGCCAGCCACACTGCTGAGCGATTTGGCGCGCGATTTGGCCGAAACCCCAATTGGACTTGGCGGACAGGATTGTCACAGCGTCGCGCACGGCCCGTTTACGGGACAAATTAGTGCCGAAATGTTACACGACTCCGGTGCGCGCTACGTGATCATTGGCCATTCAGAGCGACGCGCCGAAGGCGAGCGCAGCGATGAGGCGCGGTCGAAAGCCATGGCGGCTCTGCGCGCGGGATTGGTACCGCTGGTCTGTGTTGGTGAGAGCGCCACGCAACGCGCGGAAGGTTGGGCGGCGCCGCGGGTGCGGGCCCAATTGCTCGCTTCGCTCCCTCATCTGGATTCTCACTCCGGCCACAAGCTTGTGGTGGGATATGAACCAATTTGGGCGATTGGCACCGGCGTGACCCCCACAAATGACGAGATCGCCTCTGTGCACCGGGTGGTGCGCCAAACATTGATTGAGCTATATGGCGAGGACGTCGGCAAGACCGTTCGCGTGGTGTATGGCGGTTCCGTGAAGCCTGAAAATGCCGGTGATATTTTGCAAATTGAGGGCGTCGACGGGGCATTGGTAGGCGGCGCCAGCCTCACGGCGCAGTCCTTTGCGGCGATTATCAATGCGACTGAGAGGCGCGCGACCACGCCCCAATGATCGACTTGAGCGGTCGTTTATACATCGCAACCTGTTTTCGGCGCCTTGCGCGCCTTGGCGACGGCGCCGACATGGGTTAGGTCTTCGCGCCTTCGTCGATACTCGGTTTGGAGCAGCTCATGCCAGCTGTATTGCTTGTTATTCATATGTTCATCACCGTCGGCCTCGTCGCGGTGATCTTGCTGCAGCGATCCGAAGGCGGCGCATTGGGCATGGGCGGCGGTCCGGGCGGAATGGTTTCTGGTCGCGCCGCCGGCGATATGCTCACCCGCGCGACCACGTGGCTGGCGACTGCGTTTCTTGTGTCCAGTTTGTTGTTGGTGATCGTGCTCAATGCCGGCGCCGGCGTTGAGGGCTCAGCCACCGATGAAGTGGACACTGCGCCGTTAGACGCACCCGCTTTTCCCGACGACGACGTCACCCCCGGCGGAGTGGAGTCGTTCACTTTGCCGGATGCGACGCCAACAACCTCAACCGCCGACGAGTCGTCATTCGACCTGCCTGTTGAGGACGAAACGCCCGCATCTGACGATACTGCAGAGGCGGACGACACGAACACGGGCGAGGATCCAGCCGATGAAGGCGAGGATTCACAGGAAGACTCAGAGAATCCGTAGCGGCCCGACTTTTTTGCTTTGCGCAATCACGAACATGGCTAATCTGGCGGCCCATGGTCCGCTATGTCTTCATCACCGGCGGCGTGGTCTCATCGCTTGGGAAGGGTCTCGCCTCCGCCGCTTTAGGCGCATTGCTGCAAGCGCGTGGCTATCGCGTGCGTTTGCGCAAACTCGATCCTTACTTGAATGTCGATCCGGGCACCATGTCGCCCATCCAACATGGTGAGGTGTTCGTCACGGACGACGGCGCCGAGACCGATTTGGACCTGGGACACTATGAGCGCTTTACAGGCGTGTCCGCGACACAGCGCGATAACGTCACCACAGGCCGCATTTACAGCGATATCTTGGCTGCAGAACGCCGCGGGGACTATTTGGGCGCCACAGTCCAAGTGATTCCCCATGTCACAGAAGCGATTAAGCGCTTCGTCACATCAGACCCAGGCGATGTGGACTTTGTGTTGTGCGAGATTGGCGGAACCGTCGGTGACATTGAAGGGCTGCCGTTTTTTGAGGCCATCCGCCAGCTTGGTCAGGAATTGGGCGACGGGCGCTCAATGTATGTTCACGTGACACTGTTGCCGTTCATGGCGGCCGCAGGTGAGCTCAAAACAAAACCGACGCAACACTCGGTCAAGGAACTCCGCTCCATCGGCATACAACCCAACCTGCTGTTGTGCCGGTCAGAACACCCCATCCCTGAAGACGAACGGCGCAAGATCGCGCTGTTTTGTAACGTGAAGGACGCCAACGTGATCCCCGCATTGGATGCGGAATCGATATACGCCGTGCCGCTGGCTTATCACGCCGAAGGCCTGGATGCACAAGTGCTCAGCCACTTCCGCATGACAGATGCGCCCGCGCCTGACTTGTCGCGTTGGAAGAACATTGTGGAGCGTTTGAAACGTCCCGATGGATCCGTGACCATCGCAGTGGTCGGCAAGTACACGGGATTATTGGACGCCTATAAATCGCTAACCGAAGCCCTCGATCATGGCGGGATCGCCAATGGCGTGAAGGTGAACATAGATTGGGTGCCCGCCGAGGAGCTGGAGGGGGATGGCGCGGCGGTCAACCGGCTGGAGTCGGCCGACGGAATCTTAGTCCCGGGCGGGTTTGGCGATCGGGGCGTGAAAGGCAAAGTGGCGGCGGTCAAATTTGCTCGAGAACACGCTGTGCCGTTTTTCGGCATCTGCTTTGGCATGCAGATGGCGGTGATTGAGGCCGCGCAAGCGCTGGCAGGCATTAATGGCGCCGGCTCCACGGAGTTTCGCGACACATTCGGCGAACCACAAGCCCCGCTCATTGGTCTGCTGACCGAGTGGCAGCGCGGCAATGAAATCGAAACCCGGCACGAAAATAGCGACAAGGGCGGCACCATGCGTCTCGGCGCATATCCGGCAGTATTGGCGCCCCGCAGCCGCGCCGCCGAGATCTACCAGACGACGCAGATTGAAGAACGCCACCGCCATCGCTTTGAAGTTAACGTGGCTTACCGTGATCGATTGGAGGCTGCAGGAATTGTATTTTCCGGCATGTCGCCTGATGGCTCGCTGCCTGAAATCGTAGAAATTGAAAGCCATCCTTGGTTTGTGGGGGTGCAGTTTCACCCCGAGCTTAAATCACGGCCGTTTGATCCCCATCCGCTATTCGCCAGTTTTGTCGCGGCCGCGATTGAGCAAAGTCGGTTGGTATAGCCGACGACCAAGGCAGGCTTGCGATCTGCAATCGCCAGATTGTTTCCCGCAGCCGTTAATGCGCATGTCACGACAATTGGTGCATGCCAACTTGCAATGTCGTTTCAAAGCACGTACATCCAGCCCCTAAATTTTGCATGAACCCTAAAGTTTGAGAGAGCCGCGACATGGCCGTCCCCAAGAGTAAAGTGACCCGTTCGCGCCGCGGCATGCGTCGCAGCCACGATTCTTTGTCATCCCCGACCATGCGTGAGGATGAAGACGGCATGTTGCATCGCCCGCATCATATCAATTTGAAGACCGGCATGTATCGCGGTCGCCAAGTGATTGAGCCGAAAGACTAGGATCTCTAGCTAATTAGGCGGCGGCCGGTTCTGCTGGCGGCTTGGCAAACATGCGTTCCACATCCTCAAAACGCGTTTCGGTCGCATAAATCGCGGTGGCGACCTTGCCGAGAAGGTTCTTTTCCTTCTTGTGCACCTCGCCGTCGGCTAATGCGATTTGGTAGAGATAGGCCACAACCAAATGACGGCCTTCATCGCCCAGCACATTGCCCAAGAGACGCGCGTTCTGTTCGATGTCGGGCAGTGACTTAAATCGCGTGATGCACTGCTTGAACGCTTCGGAGTCAAACTCTGGCAGAATGGCGCGGCCAATGGCGTCGGCCGCATCAATCTCTGATTGCTCAATTTTCCCGTCAGCACTGATCATCGCCGAAGCCATGGTATACAGGATTTGCGGTATATCCACGCTCTCACCGGGCGCGGGAACGCCAATCTCTTGGTAGGCTTTTGCTAAACCTTTTGGGTTGTTTCCGACAAATGGTGACCGCGCCACGTTCCACACAATAAAAAGTGGATTGACGATCAGGGACGTCGGGCTGAACCAGCCTATCACGGCCGATTTTCCTGCTTCGCCTAATAGCGCCTTTCTGGCGCAACCCTTACATGCCAACACTTTTTGCATGCGGATTTGATAGGCCAATAAAAATCCGCGGATTGACGGCGCCGTCACCACTGTTTCGATGGTGTTCTTGGTGCACACAGGGCACGGATACCCCTGCGCAGCTGCTGGATTTGCACTATCAGACATGAGGCTTCCCCAATGGCCATAGGTCTTCTAGACCGGCCAACTAGAGCAGACCGCCGGCGTTAAGTCGAGCCCTCGCCAGAGGGTGCGGACTCAGCTATCAAACCGGCCAAGGTCGATCACGGGGACAAGGAGAACCGCTCATGACGGATATCGTGGATATCGTGGCGCGGCAGATACTCGACAGCCGGGGCAATCCCACTGTTGAGTGCGACGTCATACTAGAAGATGGCAGTCAGGGAAGGGCCGCGGCTCCATCGGGCGCCTCCACTGGCGCTCATGAAGCGCACGAATTGCGCGATGGCGAGCCGGCCTATGGCGGCAAGGGCGTCATGAAAGCGGTGGACGCCATTAATGGCGAGATTTTTTCGACCCTTCAGGGCATGGCGGCCGAAGATCAGCGTCGCATTGATGATATATTGTGCGGCCTTGATGGATCAGAAAGCAAATCGCGGCTCGGCGCCAACGCCATTCTGGCGGTGTCACTTGCGATCGCTAAGGCGGCGGCTGAGGCTCAGGACACCACTTTGTATCGATATGTGGGCGGCCTGAACGCGCGGGTTTTGCCTACACCGATGATGAACATCATCAATGGCGGCGCCCATGCAGACAACGCCGTCGATATTCAAGAGTTCATGATCATGCCGGCGGGATTCCAATCTTTCTCCGACGCACTCCGGTGCGGTGCGGAAGTGTTCCACGCATTGAAGTCCAAGCTTAAGGGCATGGGGCTATCCACCAATGTGGGGGATGAGGGCGGATTTGCTCCCAATCTTTCATCGTCCACCCAAGCGCTTGACGTGATCATGCAGGCAATTGAAGACGCCGGTTATCGGACTGGCGAGCATGTCTTCTTGGCGTTGGATGTGGCCTCCACCGAATTTTTTGATGATGGGAAGTACACGTTGGCGGGCGAGAAAAAGTCGCTCGACGCTGCGGGCATGGTGGACTATCTGGCCTCATTGTGTGGGCAGTATCCCATTGCCTCCATCGAGGATGGAATGGCGGAGGACGATTGGGAAGGTTGGCGCGCACTGTCTGACAATCTGGGTGATCGAGTGCAGCTGGTCGGCGACGACTTGTTCGTCACCAATCCCGAACGGTTAGTGGAAGGCATAGATCGCGAATGCGCAAATGCGATCTTGGTCAAGCCCAACCAAATCGGTACGCTCTCGGAAACGCTGGACGCCGTGGAAATCGCCTTGCGAGCAGGATACGGCGCGGTGCTATCCCACAGGTCCGGCGAAACGGAAGATGTGACAATTGCGGATCTGGCTGTGGCCACCAATTGCGGGCAAATCAAAACAGGATCGTTGGCCCGCTCTGACCGCACAGCGAAATACAATCAATTGCTCCGCATTGAAGAGGAATTGGGCGATCAGGGCGAGTACGCCGGCGCGTCAATCTTGTTGGCGAGTGAAGAAGAGCCGGCAGGCGAACCCGTATAACTGCCGCCGATAGGCGTTTCGCGGTCGCTGTTGATTTAGGTGATACAGTGAGATAATCGCGCGCTTTCGCGTGGCGATGATAACCGCATGGTGACAGATCCCAATGACCCCTGCCGCTTTGGAACGCTTGATTACCGCGATGGCTGGCAAACGCGTGGTGTGCGTTGGCGATCTTATCCTCGATCGCTTTATTTATGGCGCGGCGGATCGGGTCAGCCGCGAGGCCCCCGTGGTATCGCTGTCACAATCGCGATGTGAGACCATGCTCGGCGCGTGCGGAAATGTGGCGCGCAATATCGCCGCGCTTGGCGGTGCACCTATTCTGATTGCGCCCATTGGCGACGATCCAGAGAGCGACGAGATCGCGGGCCTCGTTGAAAATCTCGCGGGCGAAGCCAACCTGATCCGCCAATCAGGCCGACCAACCCCCATCAAAACGCGATATGTGGCTGGCGGCCAACAGGTCCTGTCAGTGGATCGTAATCCGGGACAGTCGATCTCGGGCGACACCGAGGCCGCCATGCTGGACGGGGTTCAAGCCACATTGGACGCTGCTGACATTGTGGTCTTGTCCGACTATGGCCGCGGCGGCGTCACCGATCGCGTGGCGCACGGCGTGATCACACGGGCACATGCTGCGGGCGTGAGGGTGGTGTGTGACCCGCGCGGGCGGGACTTCACCCGCTATAACGGCGCCTTCCTGCTCAAGCCCAACGCACAAGAATTGGCCCTCGAAGCGGGTACGCCCGTGAAATCTGACGATGATGCGCGCGCTGCGCTGGCTTCTGTGATGGCGCGCGTCTCCGTGGACAACCTCATTGTCACCCGTGGCGGCTCGGGCATGGCGTTGTTGCGATCTGGCGCCAGCGAGGTGACGTTCCATCGGTCCAAACCGCGCGATGTGTATGATGTGTCGGGAGCCGGCGACACGACGGCGGCGGCGCTATCGTTGGCGTTGGCCGGCGGCGCAGACCTTACCGAAGCGATCGACTTGGGCAATCTTGCCGGCGGCATTGTCGTGACAAAAGTGGCCACAGCCACTGTACGCCCCAATGATTTGCGCGAGGACCTGCACGAGGAAGATTTCGGCGGCGCATCAGTCGTCGATCTGACGAGCGCATCAGAGTGCGTGGGGCGATGGCGTGCGGAGGGCAAGCGCATTGGGTTGACCAATGGCTGCTTTGACATTCTGCATGTGGGACACTTGTCCACGCTGACCCAGGCGCGTGCTGCGTGCGATCGCCTGGTGGTTGGCGTGAATGCGGATGCGTCGGTTAAACGACTGAAGGGCAGTGACAGGCCGGTCAACAGCGAGACGGATCGGGCGCAATTGATCGCAGCGCTCGCACCAGTCGATTTGGTGATCATCTTTGGCGAGGACACAGCGAGCGAATTGGTGCGCGCTTTGGCTCCAGACGTATACGTTAAAGGTGGTGACTACGATGTTGAGGCCCTGCCGGAAACACCGGCAGTACGCGCTGTGGGCGGAGAGATTATTTTGGCGCCGTTTCAAGACGGACGCTCAACCACAGCCATTCTTGAAAAACTGTCTAGCGATTAGGCAGGCGTGACGGTGGGGAACGATCTCGGTCCCTGGCTTGGTTAAAGGCCCCAATCCGGCGTTCCAGGTCGGCCTCAATATCGGCGTAAAAAAGATTTGCACGCCGCGGCTTATATCGCCGCCCCCAAGTCCAGGGTTCTCGAATGCTCGGCGATTGCGGACGCTCGATCAGCAAGACTCCATCAAGGCACTGAGCGCTCGTTTGTGCGGGTTGCGGCGGCGGCGGATCGTCTAAGGCAAATCCTGAAGCGTTCACGGCGCCCCGATTCATGCGGCGGAAGGCAACGTCCTCGGTCGTGGAGCCCAACACTGGATTGACGCACAACAGGTTGCGTCCGTCGGTGATCTGCAATCTGTCGCTGGGCGTCCAAGCCATTGACCGGTTACGAAAACGGCGGATTTCCCGCTCATGATCCGCGCGCACAGCGCCCCACGCCATGAGGCACGCCACATCGTCCGGTTCCCGGCATGGCTGCAACGTGCTCAGCGGGCCTGTTTCCAGCAATTCCATCGGAACTGCCTGATCCACGATATAAGTCGCCACAAGTCGGTTCATAATGTCGGGATCATCAATGACGCGGGACAAGATGTGGAGCACGTGCAAACCGCCCTGTTCCACACCGGCAATAATGATGGGACTGTCAGGCGGGGCTTCACTGAGAAACTGTCGGAACCCGCGCATGATATCGGCCGCCGCCAATGCACGGGCCTGGCGGGCGTCGTAGCGCACGGTCAGCGAAGCAAACAGCGCGGCCTGCCTATAGTGCGGCGCCCAAACATTCCCTACGGCGGCAAAGGGGCCCGCGTAAGTGGGCAAATACTGGTCGAGCAAGCGCTGCGTTGACCGCGAATGATCAATGGCCGCGTTCCAGCCAACGCGTCCCCAAAATGTGGTGGGATGAACGAAAAATATGGCCGGTGGAGCGGGGTTGTCCTCGGGGCTTGGCCGCGTGGCCCAAGCTTCCGGCTCGGCATAATTGGGGGCCGGCGGCGGTTCGGTCGTGATGAACGGCGTATGGGGGTCATGCCACCACTTAAACAGATTATCTTGAAACCCAATTGCCGCGAGGACCGTGAGAATACAGCCCGCTAGCGCCGTCAGCATGAGCGATCGGCGTTTTGTGAAAACGAGTGCGCGCGTCAATTGTGTTTGAGACGAAGCCATAACCACTTTGATGTGTCATGACCTGGCTTGCGACGCCAGGGGGCGCATGTCACATGTGATTTGTCCCGCGATCAAGGGGCGCAAAGGAGCCTCACATGGCGCAAGACCATCGCGCACAAAAACGGCCGCCAAAGCCGGGGTTCGGCGCTTGGCTGAGAAACAACTTTTTCGCCGGCATCGTCGTGATTACGCCGATTGCAGTGACCGTGGGCTTGATTGTGTTTTTGATCAGCCTGGTCGATGACAACGTCAATCGCTTGGCGCAATGGATCAATAAGCAATTTCCCGCCGTCCCTGTGGAGATCTACAGCGATTACACCTTCTTTGGTCTTGGCGTCCTCGTGGCGTTTGTCGCGATCACCATTTTGGGCATATTGGCGCGCAATTTTTTCGGGCGATTTCTGCTCAACTTCGGCGAGCGCATTGTTGATCGCCTGCCGTTTGTGCGCACGGTCTATCGCACCATTAAACAAATCGTTGATACGATCTTTCGCGATCAGAGCGATTTCTTCAAAGACGTGGGTTTGGTGGAATACCCGCTGCGTGGCAGCTGGGCGCTATGCTTTATCACGGCAAAGGCTGCGGGAGAGGTGGCGAAGAAACTAGATGGGCCGCACGTCTGCGTTTTTATTCCCACGACGCCAAACCCCACTTCAGGCTTTTTGTTGTACGTACCCCGAGAGAACATCAAACTTCTCGACTTGACTGTCGAAGAGGGCGCAAAACTCATCATCTCCATGGGCATGGTCACTGAAGAGATGACGGAGAAGGGCTCCTCCAGGCCTGCGGTCACCGTCTCCAATCCTGACGAGCTCGAACGCAAACCCGCCAGCGACGCCTCACCCGGCGCGCAGCAGGACACTGGCCCTGGTGCTGTCGAAGAGGTGGAGAAGAAGCCGTAGCGCTCGGCCACGTTCACTGGTCAGCTGGGGGTCACGAGCCACGATCGCGCGCGCATCTTTTGCCGCAATGTCCAATAAATCGCCATGCACGGTGAGATCGGCCATCAAAAAATCTGGGTGGCCCGATTGCTTGGCGCCCAGTAGCTGGCCTGGCCCACGCAAACGCCAGTCTTCTTCGGCAATGGCGAACCCGTCATCTGTACGGCGTAAGACATCGAGTCGCGCCATGGCCGCGTCCGTCAGCGGTGGATGGTACAGCAAGACGCAGGTCGAAGCCTTTGATCCGCGACCAACCCGGCCGCGCAACTGATGGAGCTGAGCCAGGCCAAATCGTTCGGCATGTTCGATCACCATGATTGTGGCGTCCGGGGCGTCGACGCCAACTTCGATCACGGTGGTCGCTACGAGAATATCGAGATCACCGCGCCGAAATGCTTCCGCGCGCGCCTCTTTTTCCGCGGCCGGCAATTTGCCATGGAGAAGGCCTACTCGCTGATCGCCAAACAATCCGGCAAGGCTACGCCAGCGTTCATCAGCCGCGGCCAGCTCAGAGCGATCAGACTCCTCCACCAGCGGACACACCCAATACACTCGGTCGCCCTTTTCAATGGCTCGCCCGACAGCCTCCATCAGGTCATCAAGGCGATCGCCACCCATGACGCGCGTATCGATGGGCGTGCGTCCAGGTGGTTTTTCGTCAAGCCGCGACATATCCAGATCGCCAAAAGCGGCCAAGCTCAACGTTCGCGGTATGGGGGTTGCGGTCATCACCAGCAAATCTGCTCGTTCACCTTTGGAAGACAGTCGCAGTCGATCCGACACCCCAAATCGATGCTGCTCATCGATAATCACCAATCCTAGGTCGTGAAACGCCACGTCGTCTTGAAACAGCGCATGGGTGCCGATGATCACCTCAACCTCACCCCGTTTCAGACGATCGAGCAGCGCGGCGCGCCCCTTGCCCTTGTCACGCCCGGTTAAGACGGCGCAGGAAATGTTCGCGGCGCTCAGCAGCGGCTCGAGGCTGGAATAATGCTGACGCGCCAATATTTCCGTGGGCGCCATCACTGCGGTCTGGGCGCCGCTCGTGGACGCTTTTGCCGCCGCCAAAGCAGCCACAAAGGTCTTGCCAGCGCCCACATCACCCTGCAGCAACCGGCCCATGCGGTAAGAAGACTCCATGTCATCAAAAATTTCGCGCGCGGCGCGCTTTTGGGCGTTGGTGGGCGAAAAGGGCGCAGCGTCCAAAACGCGTTTGACCTTTGAATTTCCCTGGTCGAATGCGCGACCGGGCTGAGCCTGACGGCGAGACCGCACAATCGACAATGCTAGCTGATCAGCAAGCAATTCATCATAGGCCAAGCGGGCGCGGGCTGGTGCGTTGGGTGACAAGTCGTCTTCCGACTGCGGCGTGTGCAACGACTCAATTGCCTCGCGCCAGGCAGGCCATTGCTGACGCTTGAGAAGTTCACGATCGAGCCATTCAGGCAATTCTGGAGCCATCGCAACGGCGCTGATGATGGCTTTGCGCAATGGTTTGGCGTTCAAACCGGCTGTGAGCGGGTAGACTGGCTCATAGGCAGGTATTGAGTCCTTGGCATCCGGCGAAACAATATGGTCGGGGTGCAGCATCTGAATTTCGGACCCAAACCGTTCCACCTTGCCCGAGACAATCCGCTCTGCGCCGACCGGGGCGATCCGCTTGAGGTAATCGGGGCGCGCATGGAACCAAGCAAGGGTAAGATACCCACTTTCGTCACAGCACCGTATGCGATAAGGCCGCCGGGGATTGTTAGCCGGCAAGTGTTCTTCGACCGTGACCTTCAGGGTGGCAATCAACCCATCAGCCACTTCCGCCGCCAAACCGGTTTGCGAGCGGTCAATCACCCGATGCGGCCGATGGAACAAAACATTGCGCACGGCGTTGGCGCCCACGAGAGCTTCGAGCAGACCCGCAGTCTTCGGACCAATGCCATCCAACGCGGTGAGCGGGGCGAAGATGGGATAAAGAACCTCAGGTCGCATGGTCCCAGACTTGTCGTGATCGATGTGATGCGCCATGTCAGTCCATGACACAGTGAGAACACGCCATATAGCGCTATGCCATGACCAGTGCGAGCCATCCGATTGACCCAGAAGCGGCCCGAATCCGTCGTTTGACCTTTCGCGCCTGGAGACGCGGCTTCAAGGAAGCCGATCTGATCCTTGGCACGTTCGCGGATCAGCACTTGAGTGAACTCGATTCTCAAGGCTTGGACGAATTTGAAAGGCTGTTGGAAGTCGCCGATCAGGATCTTTACGCCTGGATTACACGGCGTAGCCCGGCGCCTCAGGAGTTTGACGGGCCTGTCATGTCCATGCTTCAGAGCTTTGGATATTTTGCGCGAAGCTTGTGGATGGGCCGCACACCAGGCGGATAATCATCGCATTTCAAGCTACGCTACCAAAGGTGTTCAGTAGGAATCTTATGGATCGGCTCGTTCGCAAACGCCTTGTGAAGGACTCCGGGCGCTTGGCGCTCGACCATGCGCCAGAGGGCTATGACTCTCTTGCGGCAGGCGAGGTCCTGAGTGCGCGAGGCGGGCGGGCGATCTTCATCGCCCGCGACGACCGGCGCGCGGACATGGTCGCCCAGGGCTTGGCGTTTTTTGCCCCTCAGGTGGAGGTGGTGCGCCTCCCGGCCTGGGATTGTCAGCCCTATGACCGGGTGAGCCCAGCTGCGGCTGTGGCTGCTCAGCGCACCACAGCGCTCAATCGGCTCGCCCAGGCCGATCGCCCCCGACCAGTCATGATTGTGGCGACGGCCTCCAGTGTCACTCAACGCTGCGCGCCGGCGCGGGCTTTGCGGAATGCCGGCTTTTCGGCCAAACCGGGCGAGGTGGTGGAGGTTGAGAACCTCAAACAGTTTTTGGCGGAGAATGGCTATTCGCGCGCCAGCCAAACCCATGAACCAGGCGACTGCGCCATCCGTGGCGGCGTCATCGATATTTTTCCGCCCGGCGCCGATGAACCCGTCAGGCTGGATTTCTTTGGCGACACGCTTGAGTCTATTCGCGCCTTTGCACCAGACACCCAGAGGACCACGCATCAGCTTGATGGTGTGGAGTTGGCGCCGGTCAGTGAAGTTCAGCTGACAGACGAGGCGATCAGCCGGTTTCGCAAAAACTTCCATCGCACGTTTGGCCCAACTCCTGGCGATCCGATTTATGAAGCAGTGTCCAATGGCGCGCGAGCACAGGGCGTGGAACACCTGCTCCCGCTATTTCATGACCAGTTGGAAGATGTGTTCGCCTACGCCGGCGAAAACGCCATGGTATTCATTGATCATTTGGCCGAAGCGGCCATGGCCGAACGTCTCAAAATGGTCTCAGACTACTACGCTGCGCGGGTGGATGACCCCTCCGGCGATGAACCTGGCGCTTTCACGGCGCCACAGTACCGCGCTCTCGCGCCCGACCAATTGTACTTGACCCAAGCTGATCTATCTCGGGCGCTTGGCGCTCGACCGGTGCGCGTGTTTTCCGCTTTTAAAGACGAGAACGAAAAGAAGCGCGTGGATCTAGGCGTAACGCTTGGTCGGGAGTTTTCCGCAGAGCGTAGGACAGAGGGCGTGAATGTCTTTGATGCAGCCGCCGACCATATTCGCACCGCCGCTAAAACGGGAAAGCGCGTGGTCGTGGCGTGCTGGAGCGACGGTTCGTCCGAGCGCACCGCTGGTGTGTTTGCCGACCACGGTGTGGATCTGAACATCAGTGCTTCTGATTGGTCAGCGATACAAGCGGCAAAGAAGGGCGCAACCGTGCGTGCGGTTCTGCCGCTTGAGCGCGGCTTTCAAACTGACACCGTCATGGTGCTCGCCGAACAAGATATTCTCGGTGATCGATTGGCGCGTTCGGGCCGCAAGCGCCGGGCAACGCAATTCATCGCTGAGGCCGCCTCGCTGTCAATCGGCGATTTGGTGGTCCATCTCGACCACGGGATTGGCCGTTACCACGGCTTGAAGACGATTACGGTCCAAGACCGGCGTCAAGATTGTTTGGAGCTTGAGTACGCCAACGACGCCAAGCTCTTCCTACCGGTGGAGAATATCGAGCTCCTCTCCCGCTATGGGCCTGACGAAGGCGCGGCGGTGCTCGATAAGCTAGGCGGCGCGAGCTGGCAATCGCGCAAGGCGCGCGCGAAAAAGCGGTTGCGCGACATGGCCGCTGAACTGATCCAGATCGCCGCCAAACGCAAAATGGCCAAATCCGAGCCCATTATCGCGCCGTCTGGGCTATATGACGAATTTTGTGCGCGCTTTCCTTACGCCGAAACCGACGACCAATTGTCGGCCATCGACGATACATTGGGTGATCTGTCTGATGGCTCTGTAATGGATCGGCTGGTGTGCGGCGATGTGGGGTTTGGCAAAACAGAAATTGCACTGCGCGCCGCCTTCGTCACTGCAATCAATGGTCAACAAGTGGCCCTGATTTGCCCCACCACATTGCTTGCCCGCCAACACTACGCCAACTTCCGTGAGCGATTTCATGGCTTTCCGATCAAAGTCCGCCAACTATCGCGCCTGGTGAACGCCAAGGACGCGGCGGTGATTCGCAAAGAGCTTGCTGAAGGCCGGGTCGATATTGTGATTGGCACCCATGCGTTGCTGGCCAAATCGGTCTCCGTGAAGGACCTAGGTCTGTTGATCGTTGATGAAGAACAGCATTTTGGCGTCCGCCATAAGGAGCGCCTGAAGGAGCTGAAGTCCGGCGTGAACGTGCTCACGCTGACGGCCACGCCCATTCCACGCACGTTGCAGATGTCACTGGCGGGCATTCGCGATTTGTCGATTATCGCCACACCACCTGTAGACCGACTGGCGGTGCGCACCTATGTGGCGCCGTTCGATCCCGTCACCGTGCGTGAAGCCTTATTGCGCGAGCGCTATCGTTCTGGACGCAGCTTTTTCGTCGTGCCGCGGATCAAAGACTTGCCTCAAGCTGAGGAGTTTCTTCAGGACCGAGTTAGCGAACTGTCCTATGTTGTCGCACATGGCCAGATGAGTTCCACAGAGCTCGAAGAACGCGTCAACGCATTTTATGAGGGTCAGTATGACGTGCTGCTCTCCACCCCCATAGTGGAATCCGGGCTGGATATCCCATCCGCCAACACGATGATTATCCATCGCGCCGATATGTTTGGACTCGCCCAGCTTTATCAACTGCGCGGACGGGTGGGCCGGTCGAAGACCCGGGCCTATGCCTATCTCACCATCCCGGCCACGTGGAACATCACGCCGGCGGCCGAAAAGCGCCTGAAAGTTTTATCATCATTGGATACGTTGGGGGCCGGCTTCACCTTGGCCAGCCATGATCTGGATTTGCGCGGCGGCGGCAATCTACTGGGTGAAGAGCAATCCGGTCAGATCAAAGATGTGGGCGTTGAGCTGTTTCAATCCATGCTTGAAGAGGCCGTGAGCGCGCTCAAGGACGATCCGCTCGGTCAAGCTGAAGTGGAGGGCTGGAGCCCGCAGATCAATGTGGGCGCGACCGTTCTAATCCCAGACGACTATGTGCCTGACCTCGACCTGCGCCTCGGTCTGTATCGCCGATTGGCCTCACTGGATTCAGCCCAAGAGCGCGAGGGCTTTGCGGCGGAGCTGATCGACCGGTTCGGTCCTCTACCCGACGAGGTCCAGCATTTGCTCGAAGTGATTGGATTGAAGGATTTGTGTCGAAGGGTCGGCGTAGCCAAGTTGGACGCCGGACCGCGGGGTGCGATTCTAGGTTTCCGAGAGGACGCGGTGGACGATCCTGGCGCTTTGGTGGCCTTTGTGCAGCGTCACGCTGGACAAATGAGCTTACGGCCCGATGGGACGCTTAAGATTCAAGGTGATTGGGAGAGCAGTGGTGCTCGCCTACAAGGCTTACGGCGGAATCTTCAACGGATGGCAGAAGCGCTGCAAGCAAAGTCAGTCGAGCCAGCCTGAGGCATGCCTTCACCCCGCGCGGGCTTGCGGGGTAAACTCCGCCAATGCCCTCGCAACTAGCGCCCGTCCGGATTCGCCGGTACGCAATTCGGCCGCGCGCGCCTTCACCGTCAATTGAAACGGTTCGCCGGTATCATCATTTTCGAAGGCCGTGCATTCGCCCACAGCACAGAAGCGTTTGGCGGCGCTGGCCGCATCGGGCGCTTTGGCGTTGGGCATGGCGACAGCGAATGTCGCGCCGCTAAGCCGGCCGGAGAAATCCTCCTGGCGCGCCAGGTGCCGCATCATCCCGCCCAGTTGATCCAGTCCCGCATCGCGATGGGCGCGGGCCACCTTGCGCGGCGCTTCCGCTTTAAGGACCACCAGGGACATCGGCCGGTGGGCCGCCAGAGCGTGTTCCGCCATGGCTTGAACATGCTCCACAAAGAAATGCGCGTTCGCCAGACCTGAACGACTGTCACAAGACTTAAACGTACGCAGTTGGCCGATCGCGGCGCCGAGAGCGAGCTGGCGACGTCGCTGACGGGCGAGATCATTAATGCGTTGGGCCATGTCATCTAGCCCAGCGTGTGCGTGAATAACGCCCGATGCGGCGTCGCCCACAGCGTTCTGAGCACGTTCATCCGTGGATTCATCGAACATCAAAAGCGTGGGGGTGTGAGCCAGGCGCGTATTGCGCCGCAGAGCTGCGCAAATCGTGCGCGTACGTTCAAGATCCTCGATAGCATTAA
The DNA here is from genome assembly GCA_964636945.1 of uncultured Caulobacterales bacterium. Taxonomy (GTDB): domain Bacteria; phylum Pseudomonadota; class Alphaproteobacteria; order Caulobacterales; family Maricaulaceae; genus CAZADA01. The sequence continues at coordinate 21,899 of CAZWVH010000042.1, forward strand.
GAACAACCGCGTCGAAATCGATGTCATGCAGATAGTCAAAGGCGCAAAATGTGGTGTGAGCTGCGGTCACATTGCCGCCCGTTTCACGGATCGCCCGCTGGACGGCCAGGAACTCCGGATGAGCCGCGCCCACAAATAAAACGCGGTAGGGCTCGGTGCTGAGGTGAAACTCAATGCCCGTTGAGAGCCCATCACCGCGGCGTTTGAGGCTTGCGGACCTCAATTCTATCTCTTCTTGCAGCACCGCCATGCGAGCCAGGTCGTTCAAGCGACGCGACAAATGGGGCGCGTGAAACGGCTCGGGAATAATGGCGTCAAAGCTCTCATGATAATCGGCCGCGGCGTCGGCGGGGCTCACCAGGCAGGCGATGGGGACGCGACGCGGCGCGATGAGGGTGCGAAGGTGTTCGGCCAGGGCTCTGGCGCTGCTCAGTTCAGCGCGGTGGGCTTGGATCACGACTGCGTCCAGAGTGTGGTTGGACGCGCTGATTAACGCATCTTTCTCACAGAGTGCCGTCACAGTGCGCCGGCCCTGCGTCTCCAAGCGCGTCGTAATTTCGTTTGCCGCAATGGGCTGCTGCGAAACCACCAATACCCGATTTGACACCCAACCCGCTCCCTAATTTTCCTTGCCATCCTACCACTGCGCAGGCGCAACACCAGTGCCTGACGGCGCCTGAACCACCAGTTCACCGATCGTTCAGATCAAGTACGCCACCTTTTTGTGAACTGATGCGCGTCCCCGTCCCTCGCTTTGCGTGTCAGTGACAAGGTTGACCCCTTCGTCGACCGGCGTGTCGGCCACATGTGTGGATCGGCACGCCTTTGCTGTTCACATAGCATCAGCGGTGTTAACAAGATGTGGCGTGCGGCGGCGAGTCCGGTTGCATGGCGATTAAGCACGCCGTGTTATAACGCGCATGTGATGAATGAGGACACATCCATTAAGCCAGATACCTAGGGAGAGTGTATGGCAAACAAACTCCGCACGTCAGCAGAACAGGCTCTCGACGGCCTACTGTTTGACGGAATGACAATCATGGCCGGCGGGTTTGGCTTATGCGGCATCCCGGAAAACCTGATCTTGGCATTGCGTGACTCTGGCGTGAAAGATCTCACAATCATCTCAAACAATTGCGGAGTGGATGATTTTGGTCTCGGCCTTTTGCTGCAAACCCGTCAGATCAAAAAGATGGTCTCATCTTATGTCGGTGAGAATAAAACTTTCGAGCAACAGTATTTGAGTGGCGAGCTGGAGCTTGAGTTTAACCCCCAAGGCACTCTGGCCGAACGCTGCCGCGCCGGCGGGGCGGGCATTCCCGCCTTTTACACCAAGACCGGCGTGGGCACGATGATTGCTGACGGCAAGGAACACAAAGAATTCAATGGCGAGATCTATGTGATGGAAACTGGGCTGGTCGCCGACCTGTCCATCGTCATGGCCTGGAAGGCCGACCGCCAGGGCAATTTGATTTACCGGAAGACCGCGCGCAATTTTAATCCAGAAATGGCCAGTGCCGGCAAGACCACGGTGGTTGAAGTCGAGGAGATCGTGGAGACAGGCGCGCTCGATCCTAATTTCATTCATACGCCGGGCATCTTCGTGCACCGTCTCATCCAAGGACAGCACGAGAAACGCATTGAGCGCCGGACAATTCGGGAGGTTGCCTGATATGCCTTGGACACGCGATGACATGGCGGCGCGCGCCGCACAGGAGTTGGAAGACGGGTTCTATGTGAATCTCGGCATCGGCATCCCCACTTTGGTAGCCAATTACATCCCCGAAGGCGTGGATGTGACGCTGCAGTCGGAAAATGGCATGCTCGGCATGGGCCCGTTTCCCACCGAGGACGAGGTGGACGCTGATCTGATCAACGCCGGCAAGCAAACCATCACCGAGCTGGATCGCACCAGTTACTTCTCTTCAGCTGAATCCTTCGCCATGATCCGCGGCGGCCACATTGACCTGGCGATATTGGGCGCCATGGAGGTGTCGGAACGCGGCGATCTCGCCAATTGGATGATCCCTGGCAAACTGGTGAAGGGCATGGGCGGCGCCATGGATTTGGTCGCCGGGGTCAAGCGCGTGGTGATCGTCATGGACCACGCCAATAAGGCCGGCGATCCCAAACTCTTACACCAATGCTCCTTGCCGCTCACGGGCAAGGGCGTGGTCAACCGCATCATCACCAATTTGGGCGTGATGGACGTGAAAGGCGCGCATTTGGAGCTGATCGAACTGGCGCCAGATGTCCATGTGGATGAGGTGCGCGCAGCCACTCAGGCTGAAATGACCGTGTCGCCGCACTTGTCGGCTGCTCATTCAGCTTAGGCCGGCGTATTGAGAAAAACGCGATTGACGGAGGCGGGCTCACGTCCGCCTCATTCATTTTCGGGGCTAGCCCTGAATGGGGGTCAAGGCGCACGCCATCACCAGCGCCAATGCGACGGCAAATAGGGCGAGCTCGTAGCGCCGCTTCATGATGACCCCTCTGTACAGTTTAGCGTTCCCAGAGCTTATACGCCCTGATTCGGTTAATCCGTCGTTGAGCTACGCCCCTTAGGCGCCCGCTTTGAGGCAATGGCGTGGAAACACTGCGCCAGTTGCTGCGTAGCGAAAAGATATTGTTCCGTGCTTCGCGACTTATGTTTTT
>CAZWVH010000043.1:0-24551 GCA_964636945.1 uncultured Caulobacterales bacterium
TCATGGCGCGGCCGAGGATGAGCGCGTGGATGTCGTGCGTGCCCTCATAGGTGTTGACGGTTTCCAGATTCATGGCGTGGCGCAGTACGTGGTATTCCTCGGAAATGCCGTTGCCGCCATGAATGTCGCGCGCGTGTCTGGCAATATCCAAAGCCTTGCCGCAATTGTTGCGCTTGAGCATGGAAATGGCTTCGGGAACCCAGGCGCCCTCGTCGAGCAGCCGGCCGAGCCGCAGCGCGCCTTGTAGGCCCAACGCAATCTCGGTCTGCATGTCGGCGAGTTTTTTCTGCACCAATTGGGTGGCGGCGATGGGTTTGTTGAAGACCATGCGCTCCATGGCGTAATCGCGCGCCGCGCGCCAGCAAAACTCCGCTGCGCCCATTGAACCCCAGGCAATGCCATAGCGGGCTTTGTTCAGGCACGAAAACGGCCCGCGCAAGCCTGAGACATTGGGCAAGAGATTGGCTTCAGGCACGAACACGTCGTTAAGCGCGATCTCGCCGGTGATCGAGGCCTTCAGCGAAAGCTTGCCTTTGATCTCCGGCGTTTCGAACCCGTCCATGCCGCGCTCGACCACAAATCCCCTAATCTTCCCATCCAGCTTCGCCCAGACGACCGCAATGTCCGCGATCGGGCTGTTGGTGATCCACATTTTTGACCCGCTCAGCACATAGCCGCCATCGAGCGGCTTGGCCGTGGTGCGCATGGCGCCAGGATCTGAGCCGCCATCGGTTTCGGTCAGGCCAAAGCAGCCGATCAATTCGCCCGACGCTAGGCCGGGCAGCCATTTGCGTTTCTGCGCCTCATCGCCAAAGGCGAAGATCGGATGCATCACCAGTGATGACTGGACGCTCATGGCTGAGCGATACCCGGAGTCCACAGCCTCCACGGCGCGGGCGATCAGACCGTAGGCCACATGTGACAGCCCGGCCCCGCCATACTCGTCCGGGATGGTGGCGCCCAATAGGCCCAGCTCACCCATTTCGGTCATGATGGCGCGATCAAAATGCTCTTCACGATTGGCGGCGATCACCCGCGGCATGAGCTTGTCGCGACAGTAGGCCTGCGCGGTCTCATACGCCATGCGTTCTTCATCGGTGAGCTGTTCGCTCAGATGAAGCGGATCGGTCCAGTCAAAGCTGAGCGTGTCGTGGTGGGTGGTTGCGGCGGTGTCGGCCATGGGGCTCCCATTGGGGTTGGGGTTCGGCGTTGTACTTACGCCGTATATGGCGCCGATCTATATTCAGGTCACGTGGGGCGGCCCAAGGATGTTTCCCTGGGCCGCATTGCGGCAAAAAGCGCTAGCCTGTTACGCCCCCTGATAATCCCGCAATTCCCGCCGTAAAATTTTGCCTACGGATGATTTGGGCAGATCATCCAAGAAGATGACCTGCTTGGGCACCTTGTAGGCGGCCAGATACTCGCGACAGTGCGCGATCACCTCTTCGGCTTTGAGGTCAGGATCAGCGACGGCGAAGACGCGCACCGCTTCGCCCGTTTTTTCATCCGGAACGCCGACCACGGCGCACTCAAATACGGCATCCATCATGGCGACGACGCCTTCGACCTCGTTGGGATAAACATTGAAGCCGGATACGTTGATCATGTCCTTCTTGCGGTCATTGATGTAAATGAAGCCCTGGTCGTCCATGTACCCAATGTCCCCAGTGCGGAAGAAACCGTCCGCAGTCATACACGCTGCAGTTGCCTCGGGGCGGTTCCAATACCCCTTCATGACTTGGGGCCCCTTGGCGCAGATTTCGCCGGACTCGCCCAGGGGCAGTTCATTGCCGTCATCATCGCGAATGGAGATGTCCGTCGACGGCGCAGGCACGCCTACCGCGCCGCTGAAGGATTCCCCCGATGGATTGTTGATGGTCAGCACCGGGGCGGTTTCGCTCAAACCGTAACCTTCTAGAATGTGCCGCCCCGCCCGCTCACGCCAGCGATTGGAGATCACCTCCTGCACCGCGGAGCCACCGCCAAGCGCGAGCTTCACCGTGGAAAAGTCGATCTCGGCAAATTGGGGCGCGGTGGTGAGCCCCTGGAACAACGTATTCACCCCGGTCAGCACGGTGACGGTGTTGGTTTTGAACGCCGCGGCGAAGGCGTCCAAGTCGCGTGGGTTCGGCACAAAGACGTTTTTGGCCCCAAAGTGGAAATGGAGCAGCAAATTCACCGTCAGCGCAAAGATGTGATAAAGCGGCAGCGCGGTTAGAATGGTTTCATCATCGCCGTCGACCACCGCGCGCAGCACGGTTTCGCACTGCATAATGTTGGCGACCAAATTGCGATGCGTGAGGGTCGCGCCCTTTGATACGCCCGTGGTTCCGCCCGTGTATTGAAGCGCCGCCACGTCGTCGGGTCCAAGCAACACCGGCGGCAGATCCTCGTGCTCGTGGGCCAGCGCCTCAAGGAAATTGACGACCTTCACATTTTGCGGCGGTTCAACCTGAGCGCCAGTGTTGATGACAATCACTGATTTAACGCTGGTTGCAGAAGCAATTGCATTGAACGTTGGCAGCACCACGTCAGCGATCACCAACACGGTCGCACCCGAATCAACGAGCTGATGGCGTAGCTCAGTCGGCGTGTACATGGGATTGATGTTGACTTGAATGCCGCCAGCCTTCCATACGCCGAATAAAGTGATGGGAAACGCTGGCAGGTTCGGCATCATCGCGGCGACGCGATCGCCCTTCTGTAGGCCGATCTCTTGGCGCAAAAACGTGGCGAAACGCTGCGAGAATCCGCCAATTTCGGCGAATGAATGCACTTGGTCACCCAAGACAATCGCCGGTTTGTCGGCAAATTTGGCGATGGCTTCGTCGATCATGTCCACCACTGAGTGATAGGCTGACGGATCGATTTCCCTCGCTGCGCCCTCTGGATAATGTTGAAACCAATTGGGTTTTGATACCGAAGCTTGCGGATCCGGTGTGGCGTCGGCGTGGTCTGCCTTGGCGTGCTCAATCGCCGATCCATTGGATGCGCCGTTTGGTGGAGCAGATTGCGCTTCAGCCTGATCCTTCGGGGCCTCGCCGACCGGCGCCGCGGCGCTGCTCAGCGCGCTCGATGAAGATTTGTCCGAGTGCTTCTTTCCAAACCCTAGCCGAGAAAAAACCATGATTGCTCCGTCCCTATCCTATACTCCCGCACCTTATGGCGCGTTATGGCACTGTGCGGCCAGAATTGATCGGCGCTGGCCCGCGCAACTTCCATCACTAGAGTGTAATACATTCTGCATGGAAACCCATGCATGAGCAAAGTGCGCGCAGAACTGTGCATCGATAGCGCCATAGCGACGATGGAGATCAAGCACCTCGGGAAGGTCTGACGACGCAGGTGTGCTTTCAATGCAACTGCTAAAAGAATATCACTTCCACCTGCTTGCGCCGCCCTGGGCAAACTGGCTTAACTCCATCGAAGCGGTCTAAGAAGCGCAACAAGTGGCGATGACCTCGGAAGGTCACGTGGGGCTGTATAGGGAGAAACGAATGAAGTTAGTGAAGACTGGCGTGAGCATGGCGGTGCTTGCAGCCGCCACATGGTCGTTAACCGGTGCTGCGGCTCAAGAGGGGGCAACCGATGTGATCCGCGACCGTATTCTGGTGGAAGGCACCAAGAAGGCGGAGGGCGAAGATGTCCAGGCGGTTCCAATTGCGGTCACCGCGTTCGGTGAAGACCAACTCGATGCGCTCTTCTACCGTGACTTGTTCAGCTTGAGCTACGCGATCCCCAACGTTCAGTTTGAAGACATTGGCACCACGCCTGGCACCGCCAACTTTGTGATCCGCGGCATCGGCGTCAACAGCTCGATCCCGTCAATCGACCCTGCTGTGGCCACGGTGGTTGATGGCGTGCCATTGGCGATCAACTTCGGCGTCGTGTTCGACGATTTCGACCTTGAAGCTGTCGAAGTCCTGCGCGGCCCGCAAGGCACGTTGTTTGGCCGGAACGCCACTGCCGGCGCGGTGGTGTTGCGCACGACCGACCCGACTGACGAATTTGAAGTCAATGCCAAAGCGTCTGTCGAAACTGGCCTGAAATACACCGGCTCTGGGCGGGTTTCCGGTCCCATCATCGACGGACTGCTGCAAGGCAAAATCGCCGCCTTCTACAGCACCGATGAAGGCTATTGGGACAATGTGATCGAGGAAGTCCCCGCCATTCCCGGTGTGTTTCCAGGAATTCCCGGCTCGGTCCAGGAAGATATCGGTGGCCGCGACACCTTCTTGTTCCGCCCTGCGCTGCGCCTCACGCCGAACGATGACTTTGAGATCATCACCAAATTCGAGTATGGCGAAATTACGGGTGACCCAAACCCCGCTCAAAACCGCGGCCTAAACGGCGACTCATTTGACTCGTCGGTGAACCTAGAGGGGGCCTTTTTCGAAGCTGAGTGGGTCCAGCTGACCAACGAGGTCAATTGGAACGTGCCGTTCGGTGAAGGCGTCATCACCAACATTACCGGTTATCGCGATTATGAAAGCGACACGTTCGGCGACATCGATGCTTCACCACTGTTCGTTTTTCACGCGTTCAACGCCACGACCCATGAGCAGTTCAGCAATGAGCTGCGGTATTCGGGCCGGTTCTTTGACCGCGCGGATTTCACCGCCGGCATTTTCTATCTGGATGACACGCTCACCTACATCGAAGACCGTGAAATCCCATCGACGCCATTGCCCTTTATCGGCGGCGGCGAACAGGATCGTCAAACCTTGGGCATCTTCGCCCAAACCGACATCAGCGTTACCGATCAGCTGATCGTGACTTTGGGTGGTCGTTACAACAACGAGGAAAAAGAGTTTAAGGTTGAACGGACGTTCTCCGACGCTGATTGTACGCGCGATGGCTGTACGTCGTTCGACACTGAAGAGCCCGGCGGCTTTGACCCGGATTTCTTCGATCCAAATCCGACTTATGACAACTTCTCTCCACGCGTCGGCCTGCAGTATTTCGTCAATGATGAATTCCAGGTTTATGCGTCCTACGCCGAAGCTGTGCGTGCGGGCGGAACAAACTTCCGCAACACCGCGCCATTGGCGCCGTTCATCACCACGGATGACGAGAAAAACCAGGCGTTTGAAATTGGCTTCAAGTCGCAACTCTTCGACAACCGCGTCACATTGAATGCTGCCGCATTCCAGTATGAGCTGTCAGACTTGCAACGTGAAGTGAACACGTCCGACCCGGTCGCTGGCGTTGTTCAGCAAATCGTCAATACGGCCGATGCGACAGTGCAGGGCATCGAAGCCGAGTTCCAGGCGATCGCCACCGATAACCTCATCTTCACCGGTCATATCGGGCTCACCGATGGTGAATATGACGAAGTTCTCTTCGATCTCACGGGTGACGACGGTGTGATCAACGAACGGGACTTAGCGCTCGACCTGCCGCGCCTTGCGCCGCAGACTTATGGATTGGGCGTGATCTATGACCAATCTCTGGGCGATCTTGGCCTCGTCACGGCGCGCGCCAACATCAACCACCGCTCGCGGGCGAAATACACCGACAATAACCTCGGGACTTTCCCCTCGGCCGACATCCTGGATGCTAGCCTCACCTACACGCCAGGCGATGGCGACTGGCGCTTCTCGTTCTATGGCAAGAACCTCCTCGATGAGATCTCGTTCGGTAACGACACCCAACTGCCTTTGAATTTCCCGGGCAGCCCGGTGTTCCCGATCCCTGGTCTCCAGGGTGATGGCGCGACATTCTCGCCGCTGAATAAGGGTCGGATTGTCGGCTTCGAGGCGCAGTTCACCTACTAACCACATGTCATAATTGTTCTTTCTTAGAGCCGCTGGCCCGCTGGTCAGCGGCTCTTTCATTTCATCACCAATTGCGCCCATCAGCGCTCAACAATGGCCAATTGGGGCGCGCGCACAGTGTCGGTGTGGAGTGCAGTGACCAGCGGGGCGTTTATCTGCGCCACCACTTGATCAATGATTGATTGTCGACACTCAAGTACGACATGGCGACCGACCCACGGCCGCTCTTGGTGCACGACGCACAGACGGTTCGCCTCACGTGAAATTGAGTCATAAATCTCACGCGCGCCAGCTTCGGTATCGGCGCTGGTCACATCGAGTTCGAACGCAAACGGCTCGTCTTGATCGGCAATAGCTGAGCTGCCGAACGCGAGAACCATGCTCGCTGCGGCAAGCGTGTTCCGGGTAAAAGAGGATGTGGATCTTCGTGTCATGGCGCCCTCCATTGATTCGGTGTTGGCCTTGGAACTCATCCGCGCTATCTATAACTAGACCAGTCGTCATAATCAATAGACCGGTCGTTATATTTTTGGGAGAAAACGTCATGGGAGAAAAACCAACCCGCGAGCGGATGATTGTGACCACCGCGAAACTCTTGCAGCGGCAAGGGTATTTCGGCACCGGGCTAAATCAGATTGTCGCTGAATCCCACGCCCCGAAGGGCTCGCTCTATTTCCACTTTCCCGGTGGCAAAGATGAATTGGTCGTCGAAGCGATCAATGCGTCGGGCGATCGCGTTGACAGTCTGCTTGCTGGATTTGAACGTCAGACCACGCGTGAGACGGTGGAGGCCTATCTCGACGCGCTCACCGACCATCTCGTCAACAGCAACTTCGAAAAAGGGTGCCCCATCGCCACGGTCGCCCTCGAAGTCGCCCCGACAAACCAAGCAATCGGCGAAGCCTGCGGCGCGGCGTACGCGAAGCTGCGCACGCGCCTGCAAGGATTGCTTGTCGCCGACGGCTATGACGAGGCGGTTGCGAGCGACAAGGCCTCTGTCATCTATTCGGCCATTCTGGGAGCGCTGCTGCAGGCCAAGGCGTCGCGATCGCGCGAGCCGGTTGACCGACTGCGCGACCACTTATCAGATTTGCTGTAGTGGATTGCGAAGGGCGCCGTTCGCGCCACCCTATTCCGCGCTAACCACCGGTTCGATGACGCCACACGCGATGCGCGCGCCGGCGCCGCCAATGGGTTGGCTGAAATGGTCGTCCACATTGGTGTGAATGATTAAGGTCGACCCGTCCTCATCCAATAGTGCCGCCTCTCCCTCGCTGACCGTGACTAGCGTTGAGTAAACTTCAAGCACCGCAAGCTCGTTGGCGTGGGCAAAAATGTTTGGAAGATTCCCTTCGTGCGGGCCTTGAGGGTTTAAGAATCCATGGGGATCGCCCGAAGGCATGATGTGTCCGTCCGCGCTTGCAAACCCGTCGCCCGGCTCGCAGAGCCCAGTCGCGTGGAAGTGAAGGCCGTGAAAGCCGCGGGGCACCGAGTCGATCGCGACCCGCAATAGTATTCCGTCTGTCGCCGGCCAAATCAACGCTTGTCCCACTACCTCGCCTTCGGCGTCGATAATCTGGGCCTGAGCGCCGGGCTCGGCGTCGATGCCAAATGTCAAATCGACGCCCTCAAAGTCGCCGAAAGGGTCGATCCGTTGCGCCGCGTCACGCACACGCTGCTCGGCGGTTTGCAGAGCAGCCCGGCTCGCCGCTTCAGTTTCTTCCAGTTGACTTTCCAAGCGCGCCACTTGGTTCTCAAGCTCGTTCACTGCGTCATCACGTGCGGCTTGATCACAGCCTGCAAGCGCGATGGCCGCTCCAGCTCCAAGGACGAAATACCGTAGCGTCATGGTCTGATCCCTTTCCTGCCTCGACATTGATATGGCGCGCGAAAGGGGCGTTATACAACAGCGGTGCGATCACGATTGTCGCATTGGCTTAATGATCTAAGCGCTGTGGGCTGACGATAATGCCGTCATTATCGGCGTAGAGATATTCGCCCGGCGCCATCTGGACACCTGCAACCTCGACATTGACGCCGCGTAGACCCTGCCCGCGCTTCTCGGTTTTCATCGGAATAATCGCACGCGCCCTGACGCCGAGTGCGAGCGCACGCAGTTCGTCGATATCGCGCACCGCGCCGTTGACAATCACGCCCGCCCAGCCATTGGCAACCGCCTTGGCCGCCAAATCTCCACCTAGCAATGACCGCCGCAGCGAACCGCCACCATCGACGACCAGCACTCGGCCCTCGCCTGGCTCATGAACCGCTTCACGCACCGGGGAGTTGTCCTCAAAGCATTTCACCGTGGCGATCCGCCCATGAAAGTCCGAGCGACCGCCATAGCTGTGCAACACCGGCTGCAGCACTCGGACATCATTGGGGTGCGCATCACAAAGATCGCAGGTGGACACTTTGCTCATTGGGGTATGCCTTGGCGCCGATAGACAAGCGGACAAAAAGGACCGTGCGGCGCGGACAATCGCAAGTGCGATGCCCGCGCCGCCAGGTTCGCCTTCTTGTGAACGCTCCCTATCCTATTCCGCCGCATGAACGGTCGTGAACTGAGCAGTCTCGGTGGATTCGCCCATAGCCGTGGTGGAGGCCTCGCCTCCAGACAAAGTCTGATTGACCAAGTCAAAATAGCCTGTGCCCACTTCGCGCTGGTGGCGTGTGGCGGTGTATCCGTCTTTCTCGGCGGCGAACTCGGCCTGTTGTAGCTCGGAATATGCGCCCATGCCGCGATCGCGATAGCCTGAGGCCAGTTGGAACATGGCATGGTTCAAGGCGTGGAAACCCGCCAGCGTCACAAACTGGAATTTATAGCCCATGGCCCCCAGTTCGCGTTGGTATGTCTCAATGGTGGCCTTGTCCAAATTGGCTTCCCAGTTGAATGAGGGCGAGCAATTGTACGCCATCATCTTGCCGGGGAATTCCTTCTGGATGGCCTCAGCGAAACGTCTTGCCTCGTCCAGATTGGGTTTGGATGTCTCCCACCACAGCAGGTCGGCATATTTCGCGTAGGCGAGGCCACGCGCAATGCAATGATCCACGCCATGGCCGGCCTTCAACCGATAAAAGCCTTCCGGCGTACGCCCCGCGTCAAAATCGATGAATTCATGGTCGCGTTCGTCAATGTCGGAATTGATCAGCGTTGCGCTTTCTGCGTCCGTCCTCGCCACGACAACTGTCGGGACGCCGCACACGTCAGCGGCCAGTCGCGCAGCATTGAGATTACGCTCATGCGCCTTGGTGGGAATCAGCACCTTCCCGCCCAAATGGCCGCATTTTTTCTCCGCCGCAACTTGGTCCTCGAAGTGAACCCCGGCTGCGCCCGCCTCAATAAAGGCCTTCATGATCTCAAAGCAGTTCAGCGGGCCGCCAAATCCTGCCTCAGCATCAGCAACGATGGGCGCGAACCAATCCCGGCTCGCCCGCCCGGTCTCAGCAACTTCGATTTGATCGGCCCGACGCAGGGCGTTGTTGATCCGCTTTGCCAGCTCTGGCGCCGAATTGGCCGCGTAAAGCGATTGGTCGGGATAGACTTGGCCATTGATGTTGGCGTCACCCGCCACTTGCCAGCCCGACAGATAGATCGCCTTGAGGCCCGCGCGCACCATCTGCATGGCCTGATTGCCGGAAAGGGCGCCGAGTGCGTTGACATACGGTTCAGACTTCAGCAATCCCCAGAGCTTTTGAGCGCCGCGCTCAGCAAGCGTGTATTGGATATCTAGCGAACCGCGCAGCCGACGCACCTCATCGGGAGTGTAGTTACGCTCTATGCCATCGAACCGGCCATCTGTGGCGGCGGGAACAAGATTGTAAAATTCCGCTTGCGTCATGTGAAAGCTCCTCGGCCAACCGGATGGTTTGCAGGAACGCTGCTCCAGAACCACTCCGAATTCCTATGATATGGCGCCGGTTTGCCACAATTTGTGGCGGACTTCACGAGCGGCGAACTTATGAAAGTGTTGCGCCGTGATAACTTTTCATTGTAAATTTGTGTTTCTGTAAAATCTTTACAAAAAGCTGCTGCCATGGAAACTAAGGTCTTCGCCGGCTCTAAGATTCGCCGCTTCCGAAAAAACCTGGGCCTCACCCAAGTGCAAATGGCCGAGGACCTCCAGATCTCGCCCAGTTATCTAAATTTGATCGAACGCGACCAACGGCCAATCTCCGCGCGCATTCTTTTGAAATTGTCAGAGACATTCGATCTTGATCTCCGCGAACTGGCCCGTGAAGGCGACACACACACTTTGGCTGGGCTGGAGGATGCCGCAAACGACCCTGTTTTGGAACATTTTGAGCTCGATCGCAGCGAGCTTCGCGCCCTGGCGGAGGACTTCCCGCGCCTAGCAGAAGTGTTGGTGAGATTGCACACCGCCTATCGTGGCGCCACCGAACACGCCGCAGGACTGGTGGAGCGGGTTCAAGACACCGACGGTGGCGGCGAAACGAGTTCACTCGGCCTGCCCGTGGAGGAAGTGCGCGACGCCCTGCAATCGCGCCATAATTTCTTTGCCGACTTGGAAGAATGCGCCGAGCGACTCAGGTTCCGAGAGGACCTACAGGACATGGACATGATGAACGGACTCACACGGGTCTTGCGCCATCGTCACAACACCGCGGTGCGCATTATGCCCTACGACGTGATGGGATCATTCCTGCGCCGGTATGACCTTCACAATCAGCGTCTGGCCTTGTCGGAAATGCTCACCGTCCCGGCTCGAATTTTCGAAACCGCTGCGCAGCTCGGCCTGTTTGAAGCGAAATCCATCTTGGATGATTTGGTGGATACCGCGCGGCTATCCTCGATTGAAGCCAAACGATTATTTCGCGTCAGTTTGTCGAAATACTTCGCGGCCGCCTTGCTCATGCCGTACGACGCGTTTCTCACTGCCGCCGAACAAGTAGGCTATGACATTTCGGTGCTCTCGCGCCGATTTGCGACCAGTTTTGAGCAAGTCTGCCATCGACTCACCACGCTGCAACGACCGGGTGCGCGCGGGGTCGGATTTTTTTTGGTTCGCGTGGATCACGCCGGCAATGTCTCCAAGCGTTTTGGCGGGCAGGTCTTTCCCTTCGCCCGCACGGGCGGCGCCTGTCCGCGCTGGAGTCTCTATGAGGCGTTTCGCACGCCCGGACGTGTGGTGACCCAATGGGTTGAGCTGCCCAACGGCGCGCAGTTTTTTACTTTGTCGCGAACAGTGCGCCGCCCTCCTCAAGGACCGGGCTCAACAGGTCAGCTCCTCGCCATTGGCCTGGGATGTGAGGCGGGCGAAGCACACAAGCTCATCTACGCGCAACAAGCCAGCACTGCGCCAACACCAACGCCCATCGGCGTGACATGTCGGCTGTGTGAGCGACCCCAATGTCACCAACGCGCCCACCCTCCCTTGCGACATCGTCTCTATGTGGATGAAAACCGCCGTAGCCTATCGCCCTTCGCATTCCAATAAGTGGCAAATCGCCAATGGCTGCCATTGCTTGACGGCTCGAAGGGCTCAGGCGCATGATTACCGTGTCGAGCTTTGACAAGGGGGGAAACATGACACGCCTATCCCAACTGGCCTCTCAGTACAAAATTGTCGCTGTGACAGCCGTGTTCACCATGATGGCGGGCTGCGCCCACGACACTCAACGCAGCACGGACGACCGCATCTGCGCCATTCAGACCGAATCGGTTCGTCAACTGCAACAACAGTGTCTATCTGGCTCAGCGGGAGCATGCGCTGAGCTGGACGCTGATCAGGGCGAATTGCTCAACCGATGTCCCGCGGGAACAAGCCTTGAGGCCATTCGAGACAGCGTCTCGGGCGCCTAGTTCCTGGCAGCTAGTTCCTGGCAGCTAGTTCCCGGTAGCTGGCCCCCGGTAGCTGGCCCCCGAGCGCGCCAACGAGTCCCTGGCGCTAGGACCACCCGTCCAGCGAATCTTTATGTGCGGTGGTCAAGTTTTTAGGCCGGTATTTCACCACATCGCGCCAACGATTTCTCGCCGATTCATGGATGTCTTCAAAGGGGCAGAATTTCTTTGGATTCTTTCGGCGTGGGTCTTTGCCTGTCAGCCGGATGGCGTTGTCGACAACCACTAATGGATCAAACAGATCGCGGATGAAGCGCAAATGCATAAACCCGCCCGGCTTGGCCACCATAAGCGGCGCGGTGTGATCGGGTGCAAGGCCGAGTTTCTCCATATCAATTTTCAGCAAATCCTCACCAGTCGATTTGATTTCGTCGATCATCCATTGCAGTGCGGCGTCGGAGAACCGCCGCTTCATGCTGCGTCGTTGATCGGCGTGAAGGGGAAGCGATTCATCGACCACCTCTTCCTTGCTGCCCCCACCACCAACACAACCATGATCGCCCGGAAACCAGACCTGACGGATTTGCGGCGCCTGTCCAGGCTTGCGTTCGGGCGCCATTTTGGGATCCGACGGGTTGATCTCCGTGTGCGTAAACACCTCGCGTTGTTCATCGATGGCGACGGCGTGGCGGGCATAGTCGACAATGGGGCTAATCCGAGTGTCATGAAACTGATGCCGTTTCAGCGTGGTCTTTTCCAGGTTTAGGGTCCGGGAAATATTCGGAATACCCAATGATCCCACCGAGTCCCACACGCCCAGAAACTAGATGCGCACGGCATGGGGGCTAAACGGATCGGCGGACGTTGGACCATGGCCCAAGCTGGTCTGCAACATGCTGGCCGTGCGCGCCAAGCTTGGATCGTTCTCGCGATAGATCAGGAATGCATTCGGCAGCCAGCTGAGATTCTCTCTGCGCAGAATGCCGCACTGGGATATCAAACCCGCCAAGCTACGAACGGTGAAGGCTCCACGGCTGAATCCAAACAGATAGATTTCATCGCCGGGATTATAGTTGGCGCACAAAAACGCATAAGCGGAGGCGATTTCCACGTTGACGCCATGGCCGAACGCGCCGCCGGTCAAACGATCGAATAGGTTTCGCGTGCCCACGCCCGGGGAATAATAGACGATCTGTTCAATATCGCCGTCCTTTGGCGCGACAGCTTGAGCCAATAGGCGCACATTGGTCGGATGCACCTGATCCAAGTCCTGCCATGTGCCGTCACAGGCGATGACAATGCGTTTCATGAGCCCCCCCATCAATTGCCGCACGCAATTATGACCAAAGACCTGGAACGGGGGAAGACCAAATGACCTTGGACACGCAGCTGGTCGCTGGACCACAGATGCAAACGGCGGGCAATGGTCTGATCAGTGCCTCAGGCGGCTGTTAATTGACATCCCAGACGGGCCAGTTGGTCACCAACGCCATTACCACAAAATCACTGTGACTGGGCCGGGGCCATATTATCCGTCGCGCCACCCGTTGCGCCGGACGCTTTCGAACGCTTGGCGGGCGGATCGAATTTACTGTTCACGACTCCCAGGCATCGAATTTTGTCAAGAATTGGCATTGGCATAGCGCAGATCCGTTCAGCCAGCTGCAGCCTCAGATTTACGCCATTGGACAGATATTGGCTGCGGAAATTTTTGCCAATCCAGGCTTTTCTCTGTTTGCGATTCAACATGATGGATTGTCCGCCATGTTCGCGATATCGGAGCAAGACTTTGGGAACGACCCCGATTTTTCCGAATAACGCCATCTCCGCGAGAAATGCGCGATCCGATCCGTACCACAATCCATGCAAAGACGTTTGCGCCATCACATTGCGGCGCACAACGCTGAATACGTCGTAACAGGGTGGTGTCGTCAGCAACACTTCTTTGAGCCGGTTATGCGGCCGCTCGTGGTTTGGCTTAGGGCCATTGTTGGGATTGAGACGCGGGTTTCCTGCGCTGTCAACGTATGATCCAAGTGCAGAATCAAATGACAGCGGCTCGTCGTCTTCGTCAATCAATTCAACATAAGATGTACAGAGCACGACATCAGGCGATGCATCGAGCAAAACCACGCATTCTTCAAAATACGTCGGCAACAAAATATCGTCTGCCGCAGCCCATTTGAAATACTCCGATGAAGAAAGGTGGAATGTTTTGTCATAATTCCGAGCGGCGCCAATATTTTCCTCGTTTATCACGTATCTGATGCGATTATCCGATTCCGCGTAGCGTTTGCAGATTGCCTGGGTGCCGTCGGTCGACGCATTGTCGCATATGATTAATTCGAAATCGGAAAAGGTTTGATTGAGGATCGAACGAAGCGTGCGTTCAAGATATTTCTCACCATTATATACTGGTAATCCGATTGATACCCGCGCCACATGGCCCTCCCGCAAGGTTTTGATCCGTGATTTGCCTCTTCTATGCCATAGGTATTAAATAAAATCATAAGAATATTGCAACTGCGATTTCCGTCTATTGCCGCGGTTTGTGCCGCTGACAGGTTGTGTGTTTTCCTGCGCCGCGCCCGTGTCACGCGCTGTTTACAGTTGGCGCAAGGGCATGGAGACTGAGGGTGGGTTGTGCACGGTCCACACTGGCGGCCGGGCATTCGGTGTGTGGATTCTATGGCCTCCCTTGGACGAAAGATTACGTTTGGCGCCGCCTGGGCTGCGGTTGAATCGTGGGCGCGACAGGTCTTGATGTTTGTCGTGTTCGCTATTTTGGCGCGCCTGCTCGGACCAGAGGCTTACGGTCTGATTGCCTTGGCGATGGCCCTGCCCATCATCCTGACCGTGCCTGTGACACGCGGCATTCCAGACGCCCTTGTCCAGCGTGACGACGTCGAGGCCATCCATTTAGACTCATCATTCTGGTTGATGTCCGGCTTGGGTCTCGTGTTGACGGCGGCCGTTTGGCTATCAGCCGGACTGGTCGCTGCGGCATACGATGATCCTCGGCTCAAGGACCTGCTGCAATGGACCAGCTTTGTGATTGTCATGTGCTCATTGGGTTCGGTTCCCGGAGCCATTTTAAAGCGTGCATTGAATTTTCGCGCGTTCGCGATGCGCACCACGGTGGCGACGACCTTGGGCGGCGCAGTTGGGATCACCATGGCCCTAAACGGCTTTGGCGTGTGGAGTTTGGTGGGACTGCAATTGGTCCGATATGGGACGGAAGCCATCTTGCTTATCATTGCCAGTAAGTGGCTGCCCAGACTGCGGTTTTCTTTTTCACGCTGTCGAGAATTGTTTGGGTTTGGCGGGCCGATCCTGGGGCAAAACCTCATCGCCTTTATCAACAATGAAGTTCCCGCACTGCTCATCGGCGCATTCTTGGGCCCCACTCAAGTGGGGATCTACGCTCTCGCTCGGCGGTTATTCGACTTTTTGTCCCAGGCGTTTTTGGCGCCAATCTTTGTGATCGCGATGCCCGCCGCGTCGCGTCTCAAGCCTGATCCGGAAAAGGTCAATGAGTTTTTCAATATCTGCACCCGCTTGACCATGTTCGTTGCGTTTCCCGCCTTTATGGGGCTTGCCGCGATTGCGCCAGTTGTCATTACATTCGTTTTCGGTCCGCAATGGGCGCCTTCTGTCGCAATTGTTCAGTTGATGATGGTTTTGGGGCTGCAGCGGGCGATCGACGCCGTCAGTTCTGGCGTATTGGCCGCATTGGGTCATGGCGTATTGTTGTTTCTTCTCGCCCTGCTCTACGCCTCGCTGAACATCGTCTTGATTTCGGCAGGAGCACAGTTTGGACTCGCCGCTGCAGTTCTTGGACATGTGGCCGCGAATTACGTCGTTTTGCCCATATTCCTAGTATGTGTTCGCAAACGGGCCGGACTCGATATTATGTCGCCGCTGTCAATCTTACCGCGATTGGTCTTGGCCACCGCGATCATGTACGCATCAGTGACGGCGTGGCTGCGCCTGGCCCCAGAAACTTTGCCGGACTTTGCAACATTGGCGATCGCCGTTGGACTGGGCGCAGTCACCCATGCCGTTGCTGCTTTTGTGCTAATGCGGCCCATGGTGCTCGGTTTGCGAAAATCGTTCATGGGACTTCGCAAGGAAGCCAGCTCCGCCTCCGTCGCATGATCTCTCAAGGACGAAGTGCGTCACAACCCCCGTTGAGGGGGGCTTTGCTGTTTGCGAAAAAAGTGGAAACCACGGTGCATTGCGATGCAGGCGAAAACCAACACCATCCACGCACCAACCAAGTAGCTGAGTGCAAAGCCAAGGCGTTCAGCTTCCACCGTGATCAACCGATCAATTTTAGTGGGCCCGGCGACAGTCCGGCCGTTAAGCTTAATCGTCAAATGGGCCTTGTCGAACGTCACGACGATGTCCTGGACCTTTCCTGGCGTCACGGCATCGCGGGGCGTCTGCAAGGGAATGCGCTTGCCATTGTCGCCCATGCTGGGCGTGCGCACCCTGACGTCGAATGCGCCGCCAGCTTGCGACAACGAGAAATTGCGCAGATATGGCGAAGCAGAATTGGTCAAAATCCGCGCGGGGCCATATTGGAGGCGTTCATCTGATCGCAATTTCGCTTCAAGCACAAAGGCGTCAGCCGATCGCATGGTTTGGCAGAATTGGCGCTCGGCCGCTTGTCGTTGCATTTGAACACCGCCGCTGTCCGAACCGGCGCCAAAATACAATGAACCTTGCGCATCTTGGTCACTGGCGGCACGTTGACAATCGAGCGTACCGGCTGAGCCATCGTGTTCGCCCCGCGTAAGGATTGTCAAACGCGCACACAACAGTTCGCCTTGCCATGCCCGACCACCCTCAACCTCATCGCCGATCACCCAAGGATAGGCGCAATCCCATTCCTTGAACGGACCATGTGAGATATGGCCGACACCAAATGCCCCCACAATCAATGCGCCAACCGTGAGGCCCAGAGCCGTCAAAAACTTCCGCAGTGAGGAGGTAAGCGGTGGCCTCGACCAGTTGCGCGACACGATGTATCCCACACCAGCGCCAGACAGGTTGAAGATCAAGTCGATGAAGCTGCGTTCCCGTTGAGCAAACGGCTGGAGCAGCTCAACAATCAAGCTCATGATCAACACAGCAATGATCGCTAACCACTGATTGGCGGGGCGATTGAATATCTGGACGATCAAGAACGCCATGAATGCATACGCCGAAAAGTGGCGAACCCAGTCCCAACTATCTGATCCACCGCTCGGCGAGAACGAGCCTGCAATGATTACTCCCGCAAGCCCAAGCAGAAGCACAATCCAAATAGCGGTTACCACAAAAGGGCCGTCAACATTGCGCCGAAAATAACCAGAATTCATGCCAATTTATTCTCAACATATTTCGTTCGTGTGCCGATTCTTTAGAGCACGGGCGCAAGCTTGCCGGAGCAACGGCCAGCCTCCACTCAGCTAGATCAATACGCCGTTGTATAAAACCCAAAAGCCAAGCGGATGCGACCCGTCAGCGCAAATGCCACCACCTGCAGGTCGCTTCGCGTATCGGCGAGCGCAGTCATTGGGCGGTTGACGGTGCAACACCAGAAATCCGCTTCGCTGTTTGAGGACGTGGTGCGGGTGGAGAGACTCGAACTCTCACTCCCGATGGGAACTGGATTTTGAATCCAGCGCGTCTACCGGTTCCGCCACACCCGCATGGCACGAAGCCTTGGGTTACACCCTGTCTTTGGATTGGCGTCAATCCCGCCGTCATATGGTCGCCGCGAATAATGCCACACGCCCCCTCACATTCGAGAGAGACTCGTGCTAATTTAGTGAAGTCAACATGAGGAAAGGGTTGCGTTCTGATTGACCATAACGCTGGCGGACTCGCCGAAAATGCTCGCAATGGCGCGCAGGCATCGCAAAGCAGCGCGCTGTCGGAGCTTATCTTATCCAGCTTGGACGACGATAAAGCGCTCGACATCGTCACCATCGACCTTCAGGGCAAATCATCCGTGGCCGACGCCATGATTATCGCGAGTGGGCGATCCAGCCGCCACGTCTCGGCGATCTGTGATCATTTGTCCAAAAAGCTGAAGGACGCGGGGTTTCACGATGTGCGCCTGGAGGGCGGCGACAACCCCGACTATGACTGGGTGTTGATCGATGCGGGCGACGTTCTGACTCACATTTTTCGCCCGGAAGTGCGCGAGTTCTACAATTTGGAAAAATTGTGGAGCGGTGATGCTGAAAAGACGCCGCGCGCAGCCCAAGGCTAAGGGCGTTTGCGCATCGATATTCTCGCCATTGGCCGGCTGCGGTCAGGCCCGGAGCATGAGCTATGCCGGGACTATGTCGCGCGTGCGACGAAAGCCGGCCGGTCACAGCATATTGGGCCGATAGAGCTCCGCGAGATAGACGTTAAATCCCCCGTCCGCGAGGCGAGCGCGAACGCTCTGGCTGACGTCCTGCCACAGGGGGCGATCACGGTGCTGCTCGATGAACGTGGCAAGGCGCTGACCTCGGTCGAGATTGCCGAACACGTCGCGCGTTGGCGTGATCAGGGCGAACGCCAAATCGTGTTTCTCATTGGCGGTGCGGATGGCGTCACAGCTGAGTTTCGGCGCACGGCCAACCTTCTCCTCGCCTTTGGTCCGCAAACCTGGCCGCATAAATTGGTGCGCGTCATGCTGTGCGAGCAAATCTATCGCGCAGTCAGCGTGTTAACGGGATCGCCCTATCATCGTGAATGAGTATGTCGGCGCGAACTGTTGGGAGTGTCTCTTGCGCACGGTGAGCCCAGGCCCAATCGCCACAGCAGCGCTCGTCTTAGGCGGTGTTCTCCTCACCCCTGGCGCGCGGGTGGCCGGTCAGGAGCCTTCAGAGCTCGAACTGTTGGAGTATCAAGCTCGGCAGGCCGAAACAGAGGGCGAAGCGCTGTCAGACCAAGCCGACCGGCTTTCCAACGAGGCGGCTGAACTGCAGCGCCAGCTGGTGGCGCTGAGCAAAGAGCGCATGGATGTGGAGCGCGAGTTGGCGGCCCTTGAACGCGACCTCGCGCTGGCGGAAATCCGCAAGGCCACACTCGAACAGCAATTGGCCACCGACCGAATCAAATTGGAGGATGCGTTGGCCGCCCTCGCGCGTTTGGCTCGAGCCAATCCTCCAACGCTTGCCGTGACGCCGGCCGACGCCGCTCATGCGGCGCGCGCCGCGCTCGCCCTAGAGGATGTGACCCGACATTTGCGGGCGCGCATCGCCCAGTCTTCGGCTCAAATTGTGGAACTGAAGAATCTTGGCGAGCATATGATCGACCAGCGACAGTTGCTGAATGACACTCAACTCACCTTGTTGGAGCAACGTGATCAGATCCTATCGGTGCTGAATGAGAAGCGGCGGCTGGAGGATCAGTTACGCCAGGACGCTGGCGCTCAGACTGAACAGGCTGAGCACTTGAACCAGGAGATTGAAACGCTCGGCGCGGCCATTGAATTGGCCGAACGCGAGTCCGTCGCGTACGGCGCCGTGGAAGCCCTCAATACCGTGCAGGCTCCGATTGAGCGGCCTGAGCCCACCATTGAAAGCCCATCCGAAGTGACGTCCAGGCCACCGCAGAATGCCCAACCGTTCGATAATGTGGTGTCCGCGCCAGTGGTTGGCGAAATTATTCGGACCTTTGGCGAAGACCGCCCTGGCCGCCCAAGCACCGGAATTGTTTACGGAATTTCGAGTCGAGCGCAGATTGTCGCTGTCGCAGACTCCGTTGTGGCGTTCTCAGGCTTGCTGCGCGGCTACGGTCGCATCTTGATCCTGGAGCTTGGTCCTGGATACTATGTCGTGTTGGCCGGCTTGGGTGAAGTTTATGTCCAAAAGGGTCAAGGGGTGCTTGCTGGAGAGCCAATAGGCGAAGCGCCCGCTATTGGTGATGCGATGCAAGAACTCTATGTAGAGTTTAGAAAACGGAATACTCCGATCGATCCGTATGATTGGCTCATTGACGAGCGTTCCCCCGCTGTAGTGGAGAAGCCTGCATGACCTTTCGCGCGTTGTTGACGTCCTCTGTCGTCGCCGCTGCTCTTGGAGCCGGGGTGATCGCGCTCGCTTACGACGATCCGTCGAATAACCGCGCCGAGACATTTCGCCAGCTCGAGATTTTTGGTGATGTGCTCGCCAAGGTGCAATCGGAATATGTGACCGACGTTGATGAGGCGGAGCTCATTGAGGCTGCGGTTCAGGGCATGCTTCAGTCGCTGGACCCACACTCCAACTATTTGACCCGCAATGACCACGAAGATCTCCGGGTTCAAACATCTGGCGAATATGGCGGGTTGGGCATTGAGATCATCTCCGAGAGCGGCGTGATCAAAGTCATTGCGCCCATCGATGATACCCCCGCATCGCGGGCGGGGATTTTGTCTGGGGACTACATCATCGCCGTGAATGGTGATTCGATCGTTGGTATGGACACCAATGAGACAGTGGAATTGCTGCGCGGCCCCAATGGGGCGCCCGTGACCATCACGGTCGTGCGCAATGGTTCGCCAGATCCGTTTGACGTCACGCTTACCCGCGAGATCATCACGCCCAAGGTGGTGTCATGGCGCATAGAAGATGAGTCGATCGGGTATATCCGCGTGTCGCAGTTCAACGAAAAAGCGGCGCCGGCTGTGGAAGACGCCGTTCGAGAACTCAAATCCCAACTCGGGCCCGATTTTGACGGACTGGTTTTAGACCTGCGCGATAATCCGGGCGGCCTGCTCGAAGAGGGCGCAGTTGCTGTTGCCGACATCTTTCTGGATGGCGGTGAAGTGGTCTCCACGCGCGGCCGTCGCGCCCGGGACATCACACGCTACAATGCGCGCCCAGGCGATCTGCTCAAGGGCGAGCCGATTGTGGTCCTGATCAACCAGGGTTCAGCCTCGGCGGCAGAGATCGTTGCAGGCGCCTTGCAAGATCGCCAGCGCGGCACCGTGGTGGGGCTCACATCATTTGGCAAAGGCTCGGTGCAAACGGTGATTCCGTTGCGCGGGGGAGAAGCAGGCGCCTTGCGGTTGACCACAGCGACGTATTACACGCCGGCCGGCCGCTCGATCCAAGCCACGGGCATCACGCCCGATGTGGAAGTGGCGGCGCGCCGCGGTCAGCAGGTTGGCGCCGGAATCTCTGAGGCGCGCTTGCCCAATGCCCTCGCCAATCTGGAAGGCATTGAACGCGAAGACGAGCATGAGCCAATGGACCAGCCGCCGGAGGACTTCCCGGAGGATCAAGACTATCAGCTCAAGCGGGCAATCGACATTCTGCGCGGTGTGGATATGGCCGGGTATTCATCCCAACGGGCCGGCTAGCACCGGGGCTCTTTCCCTCGTTGCGCGTATGGCCATGAGCAATCTGTGCGAGGATTGACAGATGTCGTACATCGATCCCCGACCAGGCTGTCGCAACCTTGAGCTATATCGCGCCAATGTGGGACTTTTGTTGTTTAATCGCGGCGGCCAGGTGTTCTTCGGCAAACGTTCCGGCGAGCGCCGCGGCCAGTGTTGGCAGTTTCCACAAGGCGGCATTGATGCGGGTGAGCACCCTGAGGCCGCCGCTTGGCGCGAGCTGTTCGAAGAAACGGGTGTGGATCAAAACAGCGCCCGTCTCATTGATCAGTCACGCGACTGGCTGGTGTATGATTTTCCCGAAGACGTCCTTCGGGCGAAACGCGCCAAAGGCCGAAATAATCTGGGCCAAAAGCAACTCTGGTACGCGTTTCGGTTCACCGGTTCAGACGCGGACATCAAATTGGATTGTCACGGTGAGGTGGAGTTTGACGAATTCCGCTGGGAGGCGCTTGAGCGCACTCCAGAACTGGTCATTCCCTGGAAACGCGGCGTTTATCAAGAAGTGGCGCGCCGCTTTGCACACCTTGCGGTCAGCGAGACGGCTTAGAGATTACGCCTTGGCGTAGAAATCATCATCCACGGCGGCGATCATCGCCTCCAGCCGGCTCACCTGCGCTTCGGCAACGCGTCGCGTTTCGTCCGACGTGGCGTCTGAGACATCTTCCTGGGCGTCGCGCAGCGCCGTGCGGATTTGTTCTAGGTCAATGTCATCCACCGGCACGGCTTGCTCGGCCAATATCGTCAATCCTTCCGGCGTGACATCGGCAAAGCCGCCATGCACGAACATGCGCCGAACCGAACCTCCCTCACGAATGGCGATGGCCCCGGACCGCAATGTGGTCATGAAGGGTGCATGTCCGGCCAATACGCCGAAATCGCCCATTTCACCAGGGGCGACAACCATGTCCACCTCTCCGGAAAACAATTCGCGTTCTGGTGACACCAGAGTGAAATTCAACTTATTGGCCATGGAACTGTCTCGAGACTGGGCGCGCAAAGCGCGGAATTAGGCTTGTGTATGGCTGACTCGGCCCTCCGAAATCAAGGCTCTGAACACATTCACACATCAGCTGGACGATTTACCGCGGACGTGATGGACGACGGTGAGTTCGCACCCGCGCTGTTTATCGCCGCTGGCGCGCCGGCAACCTGCATGCGGGCATGCAAGGCGTTCTGAAGTGCGATGGGCTCGGCAAGTCCGGCGGTTGTGTGCTCCACCTCACCCACCGTGATGATGGTGATTGAACCGTAATCGAAAATCCGGCCGAGGATCGGCTGATCAATGCTGAGCCGAACGATCTTTTCAAGATCGGTGGACCAATAGTGAATGTTGAATACGCCGTCTTTCTCCATAAAGCGGCGATTGGTGATGGCGATCTCACGGAACTGTAACCGCACGGCCCGGTAGACCATGCGCCACACAAAACGAAGCGTCAGCACGCTTAAGCCAATCCAATACGCCCAGCGCAACACCGCTTGCACCCGCTCGCCATCAGGAATAACCGGATCAAGCACGGTCAAGGTCGCCTGGCGGATCATGGTCCAGGCCACTACCAACACCACGAATTCCACCGTGGGCGCGCCAAACTGCGCCATGTTGGAAAAGCGTGGCTGTCGTTCGACGACCTCGCCAGTCAACAGCGCTTTGGACAAGTAAGACACGGGCACACTCCGCCGTAAACTGTGAACCTTGGTGTAGCATGGTTGGGGCGAGGCGCCACGGTCGCGCTCAATAGTCCACATTGCTTGGTCCAAAGTTTTGGACTAAGTTGGACCAATGACGATCCAAATGAACATCGCCGAGGCCAAGGCCAAATTATCCGCACTGGTGGAGGCCGCGCTGCGTGGGGAAGAGGTGATCATCGCCAAGGCTGGCAAGCCAGTGGCGCGGATCAGCCCGGTGGCGGCGCCTGACAAGCCCAAACGCAAGCTGGGAATTTTGAAGGAGTATGGACGGGTCGGTTACACGCCTTACGAAGCGTTCGCGCCCGATCCTGAGGATGCAGTTGAAAGCCCGCTTTTTCCCGATGATCCAAGGTCGTGAGAGAGTAACTTCTGGATACGCACACCTTTTTGTGGGTTCTAGAGGACGCGCCGCTGCTGTCCGCGCAAGCGAAATCGATAGTGATTGAGCGGGCCAATTGTTGCTTTGTCAGTCCGGTCAGCGCCTATGAGATTGCCTTCAAAGCGCAGCTCGGCCGCCTCGAGCCACTGGAGGCGCCGTTTGCCGTGATCGTGAATCAACTGGAGCTGAGGGAGCTCCATGTTGAAGGAGGACATGCCGAACGCGCGGGGCAGCTTCCTCTTATGCACCGCGATCCCTTCGACCGGCTGTTGGCCGCCCAGGCCATGGTGGAAGATCTGACTGTGGTCACCCGCGATCCGGCCATCGCCGCGCTCGGTGCGCCAGTGGCGTGGTGACATTCTCATGGCCCGCCAGCTTGGGCCGCCACTATCACAAGGAATGGCTGAACAACAGCGGCTCGGTCTGAAATCCCAGCTCGCGCGCGCGCTCCAGCGCCGGGGTCAAGCGCGCTTGCGCAATGTCGGGATCGCGGGCGAGCACCCATAAATACTTGCCGTCCGGGTCGCCCACCAGCGCCACCGAATAATCCTGCGCCAGATAAAAGATCCAATAGTCGCCTTCCGCAAACGGGATCCATCCCGGCGCGAACCGCACTTTGAGCTTGGATCCGTTTGAGCCCTCCACCACGCTGGCTACGCCTTCGGCTTGGTCTTGTTCCCCAGTCTCCACCAGGCGGCAAGTGTTCACCACCCTGATCGAGCCGTCGTCCAGCGGCGTGTACTGCGCCGTGGTGGCGCCGCAGCCGCGCTGAAACGAATTGGGATAGCGGGCGATCTCGTGCCACAGGCCGGCATAGCGCTCAATGTCAACGGCGCTCACCGTGGGCGGGGTGTCGGATGCGGACCGGTAGTCGGGTTGGCTCGAACACGCGGCGAGGAGGAGCGACACAATACACGGAACGGCAAGGATTTGGCGCAAGATCAATTCCCCATTTCGCGAGCCTGTCATACCGGCCGGCTCATTGACCAAATATGCCAACGCCGCAAGGAAGCCATCGTTCCCGTCGGAAAGACTTACGCCGCTTCCAGCGCCATTTGCTTCGCTTTCTCAATGGCTTCGTCGATGCCGCCCACCATGTAGAAAGCCGGTTCAGGCAGATCGTCGAACTCGCCATCGCACAGGCGCTTAAAGCTGGAGACGGTGTCCTTGACGTCGACCAGCTTGCCTTCCAGGCCGGTGAACTGGGTGGCCACGAAGAAGGGCTGGGACAGAAAGCGCTCGATCTTGCGCGCGCGCGCCACGGTGAGCTTGTCTTCCTCGGACAGCTCGTCCATGCCCAAAATCGCGATAATGTCTTGCAGGGCTTTGTAGCGCTGCAGGATTTCCTGCACGCGGCGAGCGGTTTGGTAGTGTTCCTCGCCCACAACGCGCGGCTCCAAGATCCGTGAGGTGGAGTCCAGCGGGTCCACGGCGGGGTAAATGCCCTTCTCGGAAATGGCGCGGGTGAGCACGGTGGTCGCGTCCAAGTGCGAGAACGAGGTCGCCGGCGCGGGGTCGGTGAAGTCGTCGGCCGGC
>CAZWVH010000044.1:0-24527 GCA_964636945.1 uncultured Caulobacterales bacterium
ATCCCAAAGGCCCCAATCATCGGCGCCACCGGAATGCCCCAGATCTGCAGCACCACGGCCGCGCCCAACAGCACCGCCACAGCGCGCAATCCTTGAAACAACCAATCCATGATTTCCGGGGTCAGCGCCCGGCGCAAGGGTGAGGCCACGTGCGCCAAGGGCGTCACGGCGTTGCGCAGGCCCCAAAAAATGGCGATGGCGATGAGGGATTGATTGACCCTGTTGGCGATATCGATGGCGTTCGGCGACAGGTTCAAAACCCGGGTGCTAACGAAAACCGCAATAATGATCGGAATGAGTTTTGCTGGTCCAAGGATGGCGTTGATCAGCTTGTCATCCATCTCCATGCCGGTGCGCTTGGCGATCCGGTTGGTGATGGCGATGAACAGCCGCGCCAACAGCCCGCGAAACACAAAGCCCACGGCGATGATCAACGTGGCCATGACCAACTGGCCGGCTGTGAAACCGAGAATTTCCTGGTTCCACACGCTCACCACTTGCGACCACAGACTTTCGACCGCCTCGGCGGCTTCGGCTTGTAGGGGAAGTTTGCTCATGCCCGACGCTCCCGCGTGGTCAGAAATTGTAAGTGAGGATGGCGCTCCGCCGCATACGAGGCCTCAAAACCATCCTTGGCCAAAAACACCGGGGCGCCATCCAAATCCTTGGCCATTTGGCCGCGATACTTGCCCGCAAACGTCTCCAACGCGTCAGGATCGTCACTGACCACCCAACGCGCTAGGGCGTAGGGGGGCGGCTCGAAGGTGACGTCGAGCCCGTATTCGGCAACCATGCGCTCGGCCATAACATCTAACTGGAGCGCACCCACGGCGCCGACAATCATATCCGCGCCAATTTCCGGCGTGAACAGCTGCGTCACCCCCTCTTCAGCCAAACTGATTAAGGCTTTGCGAAGATGTTTGGCCTTGAGCGGATCGTTCACCCGCGCGCGCCGCAGAATTTCCGGCGCAAAATTGGGAATGCCTTGAAAGCTAAGCTTGCCGCTTTCGCTCAAGCTGTCGCCCACGCGCAAAACGCCGTGATTGGGCACGCCGAGAATATCCCCGGCATAGGCCTCGTCCACGATCTCGCGATCCTGGGCGAAGAACAGGATCGGATTGTGCACGCTGATGGTTTTGCCTTCGGTGGTTTTCAACTTCATGCCGCGGCGAAACTTGCCAGACGCCAGACGGACAAACGCCACCCGGTCGCGGTGATTGGGGTCCATATTGGCTTGGACCTTGAACACAAAGCCGGCCACTTGATCGCTCGCCCCATTGGCCTCGGGCAGTTCTGGTCCGGGGGCAATGTCCGCCAGCCCGTCCAGCAATTCGCGCACGCCGAACGACCGCAACGCCGAGCCGAAATACACCGGCGTCAAATGCCCTTCGCGAAAGCTTTGCACCTCGAACGGCGCATAGCCGGCCGCCACCAATTCGGCTTCCTCGCGCGCGGTCTCCAGCTCTTCATCGTCCAAATACTGCGCGATGGAATTGCCACCCATGGCGACGCGTTCGCTGGGCGCGGCCGGGTCCGCCGCCTCGCCCGCCACTTTGCGTTTGAACGCCACCAGTTCGTCGGTCTGCAGATCCACCACGCCGCGAAACCGCTCGCCCGAGCCCACCGGCCATTGGCGCGGGCTGGCGTCCAAGGCCAGCTTGTCCTGGATTTCATCCAGCAGCGCCAGCGGGTCTTGGGCCTCACGGTCCATCTTGTTGATGAAGGTGGTGATGGGAATGTCGCGCAGCCGGCAGACCTCAAACAGCTTCAGGGTCTGCGGCTCGATGCCTTTGGCCGCGTCCAGCACCATGACCGCTGAATCAGCCGCAGTGAGCGTGCGATAAGTGTCTTCAGAAAAGTCCTCGTGCCCAGGCGTGTCGAGCAGATTGAACACCAGCCCGGCATGCTCGAACGTCATCGCGGCCGAGGACACCGAAATCCCGCGCTCGCGCTCGATCTTCATCCAGTCCGACTGGGTGCGCCGGCGTTCTCCGCGCGCCCGCACCGCCCCGGCCAAGCGAATGGCGCCGGCGGTGAGCAAGATTTGCTCGGTCAGCGTGGTTTTGCCCGCATCCGGGTGGGAAATGATTGCAAAAGTGCGGCGGCGCGCGGACTCTGCGGCGGCGTTGGGTGTGTTCGACATGGGCTGAGACTTAGCGAGGCTCGGCCCATCAGGAAAGAGCGAGCTGGTGTTGGCGGGGGAGGTGGCGAACGGGTTATGCGGCCTCCCCGCCCTCCTGCACCAAAACCGGAGCGCGCACGCCGATCACCGAGCCTTCGCCCAGCTGGCTGCGCGCGGTCAGCTTCCCGCCATGCATTTCCGCCAGTCCGCGTACGATCGCCAGGCCCAGTCCCGAGCCGGGCTCGGCGCTGGCCCGCCCGGCGCCGGCTTGCACATAGGGCCGGCCGAGATTGGCCAATTCGTCTTCACTCATGCCCGATCCGGTGTCAGTCACATCGATCACCAACTCGCCGTCTTGGGCGCGCACACTGACGTTGGCTGAGCCGCCCTCGGGCGTGAATTTCACGGCATTGGCCAGCAAATTGATCGCGATCTGGCGCAACGCGCGCGGATCGGCCTCAACCCACACTGGTTCGCTCGCCGACACGTCCGAAACCTCCACCTTGGCCTTTTCGGCCAACACCGACAGCATCCGCACCGCCGCTTCAGAGGCTTCACGCGCGTCGTGGCGCACGGTTTCCAACTGATAGGCGCCCGCCTCGAGCTTAGACAGGTCGATCACACTGCCGACCAGATCGAACAAATGGCTGGCGCTTTCATGGATCAGATCGACATATTCGCCGTATTTGTCCGGGATCGGACCAAACACGCGCTGCTTCATAATGTCGGAAAAGCCCAATATCGCATTCAGCGGCGTGCGAAGTTCGTGGTTCAGCTGAGCGTAAAACTTCGTCTTGCCGTCGGCGGTTCTGGCGTTGGCGCCCTCTCCGTCCGGCGCGTCGGGCCGGACATCAAACACCGCGTGCGCAGCCCGAGCTGCGGAGTGCTGGTCCAATTCATCGTCCGCGCGGCGTTGGAAGGCGCCATAGAGCAGCATGCCCAGCGCAACGCTGGCGGAAAGGGCCACGGCATTGGCGGCCAAGCTCGCGCCTTCCAGCGAAGAACCAGAGCGCAAGAGCTGAGCGCTCACCAGGCCAATCAAGCAAAACCACGCGCCCTCCAGCTCGCGGCCGGGCGGGGCGCGCAAGGCAATCATCGCGGCGCCCAACATGAACATGGGAATGATGCTGAAGGACTGAGACCCGGCCAAGACGCTGGCAATCGCCGCGCAGCTCACCCACGCGGCGGTGCGTCGGATATGGCGCAGCATGGCATTGTCTAAGGGCAGTGCGTCGATTAAGGCGGGCAGGACGGCAAAAAACAACACCGTGATCCAGCCGGGATTGCTCCCCCAGCTGGTCAACGCGATGATCAGCGCTGAAACGCCCAGCGCGGCAAGCCAGGCGCGAACGGCCCATCGGCCGGCGCGCACGCCCCGTCGCCCCAACGGTGTTGTGTTGTCCACCATCCCCAAACTCTCGTGTGAACCGAGATAGGCGACCATGTTCGTCCCGCAGCGTTAAATTTCCTAAAAGGCGACAAGAACAAAACACATAGCAATGTCACAAAATCACGTCATGATGGATTGGTTCATGGGGATGAACTGGACATTCGCATCGATCAGGTTCTTAGCGTAGGATCACATTAGACGTTAGGACGAGGATTAAGTTTGGGACACCGCCCGGCGGATTGGTTCGTCGGATCTTTGGTGGCGATTAGGGAGTGAAACATGCGCGTGCTTGGCTTTGCCGTAACCCTGTCCACAGTCCTCGCCGCATCGGCGCTGGCGCAGAAGGACGACGACCAAGTGGCGCATCCCAATTTGGTGCGAAGCGCGGCCTCATACGCCGAGGTGCAGGATGAATTCTGGCGCATGCAGTCCACAACCTTCGCATCCATGGAAGAAATTGACGCCCACATGGAGCTTGTGGCCCAAGTCGATCCAGACCAAGCCGCTCAGGCCTGGGTGAGTTTTGCCGCGCTCGTGGCGTTGCAGTCGCCCGAGTTTGTGGCCGGCGTGACGCAAGCTGCCGACTATTATGGCGCGGACGCGGTAAAGGGCGGGCTGCGCGCCAGTCCGCAATATGCTGGCCAAATGGCGGGAGCGGACGCAGCGCGCGCCGCCATTTTCGATCATTTGATTGACCACGGGGCCAGTGCGCGAGCCGCGGCCACGCAGATGAAAGGTCAAGCCTACGATCTTCAGTCTTTCAGCTGGGCCACCACCGCGCGCGCCAACAAGCAAGAGCGCTTAGCCAGCATCAGCAATATGGCGTTGGTGGAGGCGGAGATCGCCGATGACCAGGTTATGAAGTTGGTGTCGCGGGAAATCACGCTGGACGGCGGTACCGCGATCCTCGCCAGCGCCACCATGACCAACGACGAGGCGATTGCACTGCTGAGGTCCACCGATCGGCCCAGTGATCGGCCAGCCAAGCTGGCTGATCGCTCTGGCGAGGTGGAACTGGGTGACGAATTCTTTGTGGGCAAGCCTCAAATTGACGGCGCCACAGCGGTTATGGCCGCCGAAGCTCAATTGGCCAGTGCGGCCCCGTTGCGGTCTGAATACATCAATTCGGCGCTCAATAATGCGCTCACACTCGCCGCGCTTCACGTGCTGGATCCCGAAATCGAAGAAGACATCGCCCAACACACACCGGCGGGCATTTCAGCGTGCATGCGCACAGCGCAATTGCATCTGCAACAGTGCGTGGCGGCGTCCAAATTTGTCTATGAAGACCCCTTCTGCATCGCAGAGCATGGGCTCGACGATGTGGCCATGTGCTTCACCGAAGGCCGGTACGTCCGTTAAGCCGATTGCTTGCCCATCCGAAATTCGGACGCCCGTAACGAATGACGCCGGGTCCGCCTTGTCGGGCCTGGCTTGAGCGTCTACCTCAATGCCATGACGATCGCCGAAACACGCGCGGATCTGGTGGAGGAGTTCTCCTTGTTTGACGACTGGGAGGACCGCTATCGCTATGTAATCTCACTGGGGGAAACGCTCGCGGCGCTCAAAGATGACGAGCGCGTTGACGCCAACAAAGTCTCCGGCTGCGCCAGCCAGGTCTGGCTCAAAATCGATACGGATGATGAGGCCCGCTTGCAGCTGCGCGGCGACAGCGACTCCCAGATTGTCAAAGGCCTGGCGGCGATTCTTGCGCGGCTTTACCACGGCAAATCCCCCACCGACGCGGTGACTTATGATCCTGAGGCAGTCTTTGCCGACATTGGCCTAGCCGATCACCTCACCGCCCAACGCGCCAACGGATTGAAATCCATGATCGCCCGCATCCGCGCCGAATCCGCTCAACTGTCCGGTGACAGCCGATAATGATCGGCCAGCCGGGACAGCCCAATTTTCAGCACGATTTTCGCTGACCGCCGCGGCCAGCCGAAGCCCCGCTCCACATTATCAAGACCACGCGCCTGACAGCACACGGCCTGGAGTACTCGGTCCAGCCCAGGTCCCACATGGCGCATTGCGTTCAGCACGCGGTCGGTGGCCGACACCCGCACATCTGACACCGGCGCGTCGGGTCGCCAACGCCCGCCGTCCACACGGCCTGTGGCCGACCAATCCATGGTCACACGCGATGGTAACAATGAACGCTCATAGTCGTTACGCAGGGTTTCACCAGCCACAAACTCACGCTTGGTAAGGAAGGGCTCGCCATCCGGTCCGCCGCGCCTGGCGAGCCAGATCAAGGGCGATTCGGCGCCGTTCACCGGACATTGGTCGGTCTCTCCTTCACCATCGTCCATGGATCGCATCTGAATGTCGCGATGCTGGGCCCCAAAGCCGTCATGGGACTGGCCTGAACGCCGCACCCTGGCGCGGCCCGCTTCGGTGAGCGCAAATCCGCCGGCAATGCTGTTGAGCGCACCGTCCGAGAGCAATTGATCCAGATCGACTTTGTTCAAACGCGCAAGCGGGCGGCGACGGCGATCACCTTCGGTAAACACGCCATACTGGCGCCCGGCGTCGTCTAGGCTGGCCAAGATTGTCCCGTCCTGCGCCAATCGCCGCAGGACCCGAAGTTGACGCACACTGTCCACGGTCATGTTGCGCCCTCCATCGCCAAGGGCGCCGGAGCTGATCGCAGAAAATCTTCGAGCGCGTCCAGATGCTCGTCGAAGCTTGGATCGTCCCGTCGTTCCTCGACCACGTGGCACGCATGGGCCACCGTCGTGCGATCACGGCCGAACGCGGAGGCCACTTGGGCCAGGCTCATGCCAAATGCGACATGCGTCAAATACATCGCCGTCTGGCGCGCGAAGGCCACCCGTTTCGATCGACGGGTGGCCGCCCAGATTTCTTCCACCGGTTGGCGAAACACCAACGACACCGTCTGCTGCGTAAGACGCGCCTTCGACATGTGGTCGAAGTAACGCTCATCCCCATTTCTCATCCACATCCCTCATGATTTCCGACGCTTAGGTTGGCTAAACGCTACCATTGCGCACCACGATGCGGATAAGATTACAAAACTATGTGGATAAATTCCTACCACATGCACGCATGGCGTGCATGGTGGTGGAAAAATCTCATATGCACACTACCGTCGAGATTGCCCAAGTCCCATACGCTTTGCCAATTGGGACCGTTCCTTGGCGTAATTGCGCGACACCATCGGATAGTCCGCGGGCAGCCCCCATTTACGCCGATAGTCATCCGGCGACATGTCGTATTTCGCGCGCAAATGCCGCTTCAAGGATTTGAACGGCAACCCATCCTCAAGACAGTAGATAAAATCGTCCGTGACGGATTTTTTCACGGGCACGGCCGGCCGAGGCGGCTCTTCGTGCGCCGCTGAGCCCTTATCGGCGAGCTCAGCGTGAATCTCATGCACATGTCGCAACAAACCCGGCAGCTCCCCCACCGGCATTGTGTTTGATCCAACATAAGATGCCACGACGTCTACAGACATCTCCAGCAGTTCAAGTCGATTAATCATAATGTTTCACAGCCCCATGCTTAGAAGACCTGGGACGATACACAGGCTTATCATACCTTTCAAGGAAGGATGAATTGGTCACTGTGAATCCTGCAAGTGTTTGCAGGTCAGATATGTGATTACGCAAATAGCGCGATGATCAACGCCGCCGCTAGGAGAATTGCAGTCCAGATCGTCAATGCGCCCGATGGAATAAGGCGATTCACATCACCAGCTGGAGCAAAAAGCGTGCGGGTCTTTGTGCCTAAACCGCGCAATATCTGGCTCGAGCCATGGCTGAGATGCGCCCATACCCGCACTGTCACTTTTCTGCCCCAAACTATCAAGTCCAGACCAGGTCGGCGATAGAGCCAATCGGTGTCCAATATGGTCGATGGCCGTTCAGGCGGATACAGCTTGAAGCGCATCAGCATGGCGAACGCGAACGCAGCAGCCACAAGCAATTGCATCTGCGTCAACACGTGACCGACAGTGTATGACTCGTAATCAACTGCGAACGGCAAGAGATCATATAGCAAACTCATTCCACCCCAATTACTTGGCAAGGGAAGTGCGAGATATATGCATAAGAAAGCCGCAATCCCCATCGCCAGCAACATATTGAATGGCGCCTCCTTGGGGCGGCGTTTACTGTCGTGACCGAAAAACGCGAAATAGGGAATCTTGATACCGGAATGCTCAAGCACACCGGCGGAGGCGAATAACAATACAGCCCATACGATCTCGTGGTGCTCCTTCACAGCTGCAGCCAAAATCATGCCTTTGGAGACAAAACCTGAAAACAGCGGAAACGCGGAGATCGACGCTGCGCCGATAATGCAGAATATGGCAGTGAACGGCATGGTCTTATAAAGACCGCCCAGTTCACTGGCGCGCACCGTATTCGTACGCATCAAAACTGCGCCCATACTCATAAAGAGGAGTGCTTTGTAAATAATATGACAGAAAGCGTGGGCGGCCGCGCCATTGAGCGCCAGCTGTGTGCCGATGCCGATGCCGCACACCATGAACCCTAGCTGATTATTGAGACTATAAGCCAAAACCCGACGCAAATCGTTCTCGATCACCGCGAAAAATACGGGGAAAGCCGTCATGGCCGCCCCGATATAAATCAGCGGTTCATAGCCGGCAAAGCCGCGCGCCAGGGCATAGATCGCCAGCTTGGTGGTAAACGCGGACAACACGACGGCGCCCACGGGGGTCGCACGCGGATAAGAATCCTGCAGCCAGTTGTGCAACAGTGGGAATGCCGCCTTGATGCCAAACGCCAAAAAGATCAGCAGTCCCCCGGGCGTGGCGGGGTCGTAATACGGCCCATCTCCAAATCCTGATCCAAACGCGTAAGACCCATTGTTCATCCGCGCCCAGATCACTGCGCCGATGAGCAGTAAAACTCCCGACAGAACTTGGATGGCCAGATATCTCAGACCTGCATTGATGTTTTCAGAGCCGCCGCGCGCCCAAACCAAAGTCACCGAGGCCAGGGCCGTCAGCTCCCAGAAGATGAACAGTGTCAACAAATCGCCAGCGAACACCGCGCCTATGGCCGCCCCGGCATAAATCAGCGCCGAGGCGTCTTGAATGCGATTGCGATCATGCCAGCCGTAAATGCAGTTTAGGGCCGTGGCGATGATGAAGATCAGCCCGAAAATCCGCGCCAGCCCGTCATAGCGGAAGGTTTCGAGTGTAAACTGTGCGATCTGGATTTGCCCGTAAACACCGGATTCAGCGCCAAACCACATGGCCAGCGCCACGGCCGGCGCAGCCAGCCCGAGTGCTTTGCGCAGCCAATTTGTGGGCGCCAGCAACACCAACACCCCCGCCAAGATGATGGGCGCGGCCGGCGTGATTTGCTGCCACCAACTGACCACCGGATCGCCAATCAGGGTGTTATCCATGATCGTCGCTCCGAGATTTACCCGTGTAATAGTCCTGAGGTCTGGACAAAAGAATGCGCAGCACCCATCCGCTCAACACCACAAAACTGAATCCAATAAAGCCGAAGGCGACATAAACCCCTTTGTACTGCTCCATGTCGCCATAGGGATGGCGATCAATCACCCAATCGAGAATGAGCAAGATCGCCGTGAACACGCCCAGCGCCACGCCGATGACATCGCGCGCGATTTTAGAGTCGGTCCAAGCCATACGTCGCGCCAATGGGTGGGTATCGGCGCTTCTCTCATCCCCGGGGATTTTGCGATCGTCGCTCATGGCGCACTCTCCAATCCAAACACGGGTGAGAGATAGTCGATGATGGGTCCGGCCAAGAAAAACAGCACCACGCACATCAGGGCGGTGAACACCGCCGGGGCTACGGCGAAAAATGGCGCGCGCACTTGCTCATCCGCGGTTTGCGAACCTGGCAGGAGGCCGGCCTTTGCGGGGATCACCATGAGATACGCCACATTGAGAAGTGAGGACACCGTCAACGCCCCAATCATCACCAACATGCCCGCATCCCACGAGCCGGTGATCAGGTAGAGTTTTGGCCAGGCGCCCGCCAATGGCGGCAAACCGATGATGGACGCCGCGCCCACGGCAAAGGCGGCGAAGGTCCACGGCATCACCCTCGCCAGGCCTGACATGTCGGAAATCTCGGTGCGCTTGGCGCCCACATAAATCGCACCAGCGCACATGAATAGCGTAATCTTGCCAAAGGCGTGAAACAGCAATTGCAACGCGCCGCCGAGCAGAGCCGCAGGTGTGGCCAACATGGCGCCGAGCGTCACATAAGACAGCTGGCTCACGGTGGAAAAGGCCAATCGCGCCTTGAGGTTATCCTTGGTCATGGCGATCAGCGAAGCGAGCACAATCGAGCCCGCCGCCACCCACGCGAGCGCTTTGGCCGCAGGGAGCGCTTGCATCACATCAGGACCGAACACATAAACCGAGACCTTGAGCATGGTGAACACGCCCGCTTTCACCACCGCCACCGCATGGAGCAACGCACTCACTGGCGTGGGCGCCACCATGGCGTTGGGCAGCCAAGGATGCATTGGCATAAGTGCAGCCTTGCCAATGCCGAACGCGAACAAGACCAAGATCAGACCATACAGATGGACCATGCCCATCCCCGCCTGATCTGTCGCGCTTGGCAGGTTCGGCAACAAACCGCCCGCGGTGAAATCCAAACCGCCGGAAATCAGCCCCGTCAGGATAATGGCGGGAAGAAACAGCGCCAACGATGCGCTGAGCAAAATGGTCAGATAGATCCGCGCACCACGACGGGCGATGTCGTTGCCCTTATGAGCCACCAGCGGATACGTCGACAGCGTCAGCGCTTCGTAGAATACAAACAGCGTGAACAAATCGGCCGACATGGCCACGCCCATGGTGGCGGCAATGGCAATGGCGAAGAAAATGAAAAACCGGGTTTGGTCCTTCTCCTTGCCGCCGCGCATATAGCCAATGGAATAGAGCGAATTCACGAACCACAGCCCGCTGGCGAGCACCATGAACACGGCGCCCAGGGGTTCGAGGGAAAACTTGAGCGCCAACGCCTGCGTGACTTGCACCAGCGTCACTTGCGGCGCCACGCCTTCGCCCACGCGTAGCGCCAGCGTGACCGAAATGGCGAACAGCACGCCCGCCGACACAAGCGTCACAAGCTCACGCACATTGGGGATACGCGAAAACACAACGATGCCCAATATGGCGGATAGCGGCGTCGCAAGGGCCAGCAACAACAATTGCGCGTCGGTCAGGCTCATTGGGCGCCCTCCCCGAACGCTGCATTGGACGCTTCTATCACGATCAGCGCTTTAGTCGCCACGCTGGCGGCATGGTCGGATAGAAACTCCAGCGGACGCGCATCAATCCCAAACCACACATTCGCCGCCGCGAGGATCACCAGGGGCACAATGGCGATCCATGGCGGGCTTTTGCCAGCGCACGCCTCGCGCAAAGCCTCACTGGGCGCCCGCAGATAAATCGCCTCGAGCATGCGCCCCACATAAACAAAGGCGAGAACGGAGGAAATCGCGATCACCGCAATCGCCCACCACCATTGGGCGTCAGCGACGGCGACCAACAGCGCGATCTTGCTGACAAACCCTGCGGTGAGCGGCACGCCGATAAGGCTCAACCCGCCCACGGCAAACGCCGCCGCGGTTACGGGCATAACACTGGCAAGTCCCGCCAAATCACCGATCCGCCGCATGGGCATCCGCATGGCCAAGACGCCAAGCGCCATGAATAGTGCGCCCTTCATCAGTGCGTGGTTCAACAAATGCAGGAAACCCGCTGAAATCCCCGCCGCGGTGGCAAGCGAAACGCCGAGGAGGATATAGCCGACCTGCGCCACGGAGGAATACGCCAGCACGCGCTTTGCGTCAGACTGGAGAACACCCTGCAGCGAACCAGCCAACATGCCCACCGCCGCGAGAGGGGCGATCATATAGGTCAAGGTCATGCCCTGGAACGCCTGATTGGTGTCAAACACCATGAAGAGGAACCGGATCAAGGCGTACAGCGCGACTTTGGTGGCTGTGGCGGCCAGGAATGTGCTGATCA
Organism: uncultured Caulobacterales bacterium; assembly: GCA_964636945.1. Classification (GTDB taxonomy): domain Bacteria; phylum Pseudomonadota; class Alphaproteobacteria; order Caulobacterales; family Maricaulaceae; genus CAZADA01. Next base: position 11,536 of record CAZWVH010000044.1, read on the forward strand.
TCGAGGGCGCATAGGCGTAGGCGCCCGGCAGCCAGCTGTGCAGGGGAAAAAGGGCCGCCTTTAGCCCCAAGCCTACGAGGATAAATGCAAAGCCCGCACGCACAACCGTGGTGTCTTCACCGCTGGCGAGAATGCCCGCCATGTCCACCATGTTCAACGACCCGGTGGCCATGTACAAAAACCCAACGCCGATCACGAAGAATGTCGCGCCGATTGTTCCCAAGATGAGGTAATTGAACGCCGCTGACAGCGCCCGCCGGTCCCGTTGCGCCCCCACAGCCACGAGGACGTAGGTGGATAGTGATGAGACCTCAAGGAACACAAATAGGTTAAACGCGTCGCCCGTTATGGCCACGCCGAGAAGTCCAGCGAAGCAGAGCAAAAATGCGCAATAGAATAGACTACGCTTTGATTTGGCCACTTCCCTGGTTGCGCTTGCGGAAGCAAAGACTGCACATGCAAGACCGATCACACACACCAAGAGTAGTATTGGGGCATTGAGCATATCCACGCGATACTCAATTCCCACCGGCGGCGCCCAACCGCCTAAGGCATACGAGACCACGCCCACGTCCAAAGCTTGAGCGAGCAAAATCAGCGCCGAGTAAGTCGACACCAACACGGCGGCCAGCATGAGACCCCATGCGAACCGGGCTGAATTGGCGAACGCAGCGATGCCGGCGGCCAGCAACGGCGCCACAACAATGAGCGCAGCAGCATGTTCAAGCGCCCAGGCTGGCGCGGCGTGCAATATGGCGTCCATCATGCCGCCGCCTCGCGCACATCATCTTCGTGGTCAGCCAGATTGAGGTCTTCTTCCTCAATCGAGCCGTACGCCTCGCGGACGCGCACAACCAGCGCCAACCCCACAGATAGCGTGGCCACACCCACAACGATGGCGGTGAGGATCAAGACATGCGGCAGCGGGTTGGAATAGATCGCCTCGTCATGATCTTCCCCATCGCCATGCCCATCATCGTCGCCTTGTGTCTGGCCGTGATCGCCTTGATCGGCATGAGCGCCACCATCGCCTGACGCCTCCAAAGTGACGTCGCTCCGCTCGTCCACGCCCTGGGGCCGGATCACTACGTCTGGCGTTTCGCCCGACTGTGCGGGGATACGGTCAGACGCGGCGGGCTCGCCTTCGTCGTCCGTCGCATCGCCATACTGATCGACCTGCTCTTGATAATGGCCGTTTTCGCCGTGATGCGTCTCAGGCAAGATTGGCGGCTGGCCGCCAGCGACCTTGCCAATTGTAATGTAGAATAGAAATACCGATGCCTGGAATACACCGAGACCCACCAACCGCTTCACCATGTTTCCCGATGAAAACACAGCATAAAGACCGAGCATCATCAGAATAACGACAATGTAGTAATTATAATGAGAGGCGAAGAATTCGAAAGTCACTTTACCACTCCTCGTCGGGAATGTCTGGCTCACGCGCTGCAAACGCATAAAACACAGCCAACATGGTAAACGCGACAGTCAAGAGCACACCAAGCTCAATCAGTATAATGCCGATGTGCTGCCCATGATATCCATAACCAAAGACGTTATAGTCAAGATACCGACAAATATTGTCAGGATTTTCCGAGCAGCGGCCAAAAAAACTGACGAGACCGACGCCGGCGTACAGCAACACCCCCGACGCACAACCAAGCCGCACAAAGGTGGGCGGCAAGGCCTGTTGCAGTGAATCCATTCCCATGACCAAGCCATAGAGCATGGCGGCGACCGCCACGATCACGCCTGCCTGAAAGCCGCCGCCGGGTCCAAAATCACCATGGAACTGAACATAGAGTCCAAACACCACAATCATGGGGATCAGCAATTTCGCGGCAACGCGCAAAATCAAATGTGTATCTGAGGTAGGCGGGGTCATGTGGCGCTCCCTCCTTGCGAAGTTGAATCGGAGGATTCTTCCTCAAGCTCCTGAAGGGTGGCGGTGTCGCGTTCGCGTCCGCGCAATCCCAGCAACAGCATCACACCGATGCCGGCTGTAAAAATCACAAACGCCTCGCCCATGGTGTCAAATCCCCGATAACTGGCCAAGACGGCCGTCACCACATTGGGCGTACCCACCTCATCCATGGTGCGCTCAAGAAAAATTCGACCCAGATAGGAGTTCGCCGGAGAGTCGGGGTCGCCAAACGCTGGCATATCGATGGTCGCATAGGCCAACATGGCGCCGACGCCAGCAACCACGACCAGCGCTGACCAACGCCGACCGGGCCTGGAGGCGCGCGCTTGTCTGGCGGTGAGCAACATCGCGGCCAGCATCAAAACGGTGGACACTCCGGCGCCGACCGCGGCCTCGGTGAACGCCACGTCCACAGCGTCGTCAATCACAAAGAAAGCCGCCGCCAGCAGACTGTAAACGCCCGACAACATCGCCACGGCGAACAAACGCCTCTCGGCAATAATGGCGATGCCAACCGCCACCATCAGCGCCAAAACGGCCGCATCGAGGACGATAATCGCCAGGTCGGTCATGATGCAGACCCATCTGACTTCTCGCCAGGAGCGCGCGATTGGAAGCGCTCGAGCATGGGCTTGAGTCCTGCCGCGAATGCCGCATTGGCAATGGCGTGCGTGGATGTGGGACTGGTGATAAACAAAAACAGTGCGATCAGCCCCAGCTTGAGTGCTGTGAGCAAATCTGGCGCCTGTATCGCCAATCCAACCAGCACCAATTCCGCACCCAATGTGTCGGTGACCCCAGCGCCGTGCAATCGTGTGTAGAAGTCCGGCAAACGCACCACGCCCACTGCGCCAACCAGCACAAAAAACATGCCGATTGCGATACACGCGCCAGCCGCAACCGCGCGCAAAGCCATGATGGCGTCAGGCGTCTCCATGCGCCCCTCCATCGGTCTGAACGGTGTCGTCTTCACCGCGCTGTTTGGTCAGCAATGATTGGGGAAAAGCTCGGTAACGAAAGAATTTCAGCACCGCAATCGTCGCCACAAAGTTGATCAGCGCGTACAAGATCGCGATGTCAATGGCGTCCGGACGCCCGATCAAGGCCGAAAACAAGGCGAGAAACAACACGGTCTTCGTGCCAAAGGCGTTCACGGCCAAAACCCGGTCATACATTGTCGGGCCCAGCATGACACGGGTGACGACCAGCGCCATGGCGACTAAGACGGCGATCAGGGCGGCAAAGATCATGACGCCCGCCTTTCGCTGGCGCGCACCGAGCGTTCTTGCATTTCTGCAAATCCTTTGGGGTCGGCCATTTCACCCAGTAAGGCATGCACCAACAGCGTGTTATCGCCGGCCTGCACCGTCACCGTGCCAGGCGTCAAGGTGATGGAGTTGGCGAACACCGTGCGGGCAAATTCAGTCTTCGTGTCTGCCGGCACGCTCACCAGGCGCGGGGTGATGTCCAAGTCAGCGCTGACTACCGTGCGGGTCACGGCGATATTCGCCTTCACGATTTCGATGAATAGCCAGATCCAATACGGGATCAGCATCCACAACCGGTGGAATGAGGAGGTTTCGCCGTCCAGGATCCCGAACCGCTCGGTCAGAACGATGGCGATCAAGATCGACACCGCCCCCAGCGATAAGACCAAAACGTCCGTCACGCGGCCTGACAATGTCAGCCACAAAAGGGCGAGTGTGACGCCCAGAGACACTGAATAGAATGCTTTCCCCAAGGATTCCCCCACAAGGCCAGTTGGGTCGGTTCCTTGTGCTTAGCGATCGTTGCCGCGTCTGAGAAGCCCTAAGCAGCTAACGACCATGCCGCGCCCTCTCGCCGGGCGATCGAGATGGCGCGGAATCGGCCGATCAATGCTAGCGTCTTGAGAGCGCCAAATTCAGCACTGCCACTGCAATCATAACGCAGGCCACGATGAACAGGACCGGCGAATGTTCCGAGGCGGGAGGAAAATCGGCAAGCGTCCAGGGCGCCTCAGCCCCTTCTGCAAATCCGGCCGGTGTGTTGATCCCCAAATAGGGAGACATGTGAAACACAATGGCGCCGCCAATCACTCCGACCCCAAAGAACGCGCCGAGCGCGCGCGTGGCGGGAATGATCACCATCACGCCGGCCACAATCTCTGCAATCCCCGTCACATAATGAAGAATGGGATAAAAAATCCCCTGCCCTGACAGGGGCAGCTCCGCTGCGGCGGCGCTAGCCTCGATATACTGAAAAATATGCGCCTGACCGAGCAGCTTCAACGCGCCAAATAAAATCAAAAACCCGCCTAAGACGAGCGCCAAAATCCACCGTGCAATCGACATTTTCCCCTCCGTTAGCTGTCGCAACCCAATCGCGCTGGTTGAATTTCCATGCCAGAAACGTTGTGCAAAGGCCAATCAATACCGCTCACACTTACGTAAGCAATTGTCACCACGGCGCCGGGACGTGATCGGCGGCCTCGCCGCATTGACGACGCAGGCGCAGCGAGCGAAGACGAACGCGGCGCCGTGTCCTTCGCGCCCCATCCTTCTTCTGGATCAGACCAGACCGATTTAGGCGCCCCACCATGTCCACGCCCCAGCCACGCCTCACCCGATCCCGTCCGTTTGCCGCCTATTTGGGTACGCAGGCGAGTTGGTTTTTCGCATTCGGCCTGCAAAGCGTGCTCGTCCCATTCAGCGCAAAACGGATTCTGGACGCCTCTGATGTGCAGTTTGGTCTTGTGCAGGCCTCTCTCATGGCGCCCTTGGGATTCCTGATCTTGTTTGGCGGCGTGATTGCCGAACGCAAGGATCGCCGCCAATTGCTCACCGGGTTGCACCTCTTGGCGCTGGCGCCGCCCATAGCCTTATCTTTACTTGCTGCGACGGGAGCTTGGACCCTGTCATGGATGATTGTTTACGGGCTGCTGATGGGCTCGATTGGCGCAATCATGATGCCCACGCGTGACGCCGCGCTGAACGCGGCCGCAGACGCCTCGGCCGGGCGACTCACCATACAGCGGGCTGTGGTGTTGGCGAGTTTAATCCAATTTGTGAGCCAAATTGCGGGCATGGGTGCGGCCAGTATCGCCGCGCGCGTGGTGGCGGTTATGGCGCCGCCGGAGGAAATGGATTTGTGGGTGCGCGGGCTCACTGCCGCCCTGATCCTCATTCAAGGGGCGGTTTTGGGATTGGGCGCGATTGCCGCTTTGGCCCTGCCGCCATTGCCGCCAGCGCCCCGAAAGGGGCCGCCCCAAGTCATGCGCCAGCTCGCCGAAGGTCTCACCATCGTATGGCGTTCACCGGAAATCCGCTCCATGGCGTTCTTCATGGTGGGCGTCGGCGTATTTGTCATCGGTATGAGCTTTTTTGTGCTGCTGCCATTGTTGGTGCTTGATGAGTTTCCCGGCGGATTGGACGCGTTGGGTTTCGCATTGATTGTGTTCTGGCTAGGCGCGGCGTCCGCCACCGCCGCTCTATCTCGATTTCATGTTGACCGGCCCGGAATTCCTTTGGTCAGCGCTCTGGTGCTCGGGGCCGTTTCGCTCGGCGCGTTCGCGTTCGATCCGCCATTTGCCGTTGTGGTGGCGCTGGTGTTTTTCTGGGGCGTTTCCGGCGGGCTTGGCATCGCCATGAGCCGGTCGATCGTGCAAGAAGCCGCGCCTCCCCAAGCGCTCGCACGCGTACTGTCGGTCTATCAGCTCGGATTTGTCGCCGGGGCTCCCATTGGCATGGTGGCCATGGGGTATATTGTTCAGCACTTCGATCCGCGTGTCGGCGCCTTCGTGGCTATGGGCGGCGTCCTGGTCATGTGTGCATGGATCGGAGTGTTCACACCAGTCTTGCGAGTGCGCGCGCACACACACGACTGATTTTGCGCAGATTGCCGGGCTCGCCAATGCGCCTTAGCAAATCCATCATCAGAGCCACAAAAGAATGTGGGAGGCCCCATGACCGACATTGCCGACGGCCGCGACGCGCTTCAGCCACCAGAAGCCAAGCGTGATCCGCACCGCATCTGCGCCCATGGACGCGTGAGGGTCGACGATTACGCATGGCTGAAAGCCGAAAATTGGCGCGAGGTGATGCGAGATCCTTCAACCCTTCCCAACGAAATTCGCAGCCATCTCGAGGCGGAAAACGCCTTCGCGAAAGCCTGGATGGCCGACACCCAAGCACTGCAAGATGTGGTGTTCGAGGAAATGCGCGGACGCATGAAAGAAGACGATGAAGGCGTGCCCACACCCGATGGTCCCTATGCCTACTATTCGCGCACACGAAAGTGGGACGAAACTGCGGGCCTGGGGCAGTACGCCCTGGCTGTCCGCAAAAAGTGGGACAATGACGCCCGGCGCGTCACCGGAGATGAAGAAGTTTTGTTCGATGGCGATCACGAGGCCAAAGGGGCTTCGTATTTCGACGTGGGCGGATTTTCCCATAGCCCCGACCACACATTGCTGGCCTACGCCATCGACCGCACCGGAGCTGAACAATACCAAATCCGGTTTCGTGAAATCGCCACAGGTCAAGATCTTGGCGAAACCATCGACAACACAGCCGGTGACTTTGTTTGGGCGAATGACTCACGCACGGTGTTTTGGGTGGAACGCGACGAGAATAATCGGCCCGCCCGCGTCTATCGCACCGTGATGGGCGGTGAGACGGAGCTGGTTTACGATGAGCCCGACCCAGGGTTCTTCGTGGGTGTCGGCAAGACCGAAACCGACGACTTCGTCGTGATCGCCGCCAGTAATCACACCACATCGGAGTTTTACCTCATCGACGCCAATGCGCCCGTGTCCCCACCCCGTCTCGTGGCCGCGCGCGATCCGGGGGTCGAGTACTCCATCCATCAGCAGGGCGATCAGCTGATCATCACCACCAATGCCGATGGCGCCGTCGACTTCAAAGTCATCACAGCGCCCGTGAGTGCGCCTGAACGCGAAAACTGGGTTGAACTCATCCCTCACCGACCGGGCGTGTTGGTCTTGGGCGTGCGCCCGTTCGCCAATCACCTTGTGCGGCTGGAACGGGAAAATGCTCTCGATCGCATTGTCATTCGACGCATGTCCGACGGAGCGGAACACACCATCAGCCTGGACGAAGAAGCTTATGCCTTGGGTCTAGCCGGCCAGTTTGAGTACCACACCACCGAGCTTCGGTTTGGTTATTCCTCGCCCACGACCCCGGGCCAAGTCTTCAGCTATGACATGGAAACGCGCGAGCGCCGACTGCTGAAGACCATGGAAATTCCCTCCGGCCACAACCCAAAGGACTATGTCGCACGGCGGATAACCGCCAAAGGCCATGACGGCGTGGACATCCCGGTCACCATTCTGCACCACGCAAAAACGCCCATTGATGGCTCGGCGCCGGTCTTGCTTTTGGGTTATGGCAGTTATGGCATCACCATTCCTGCCGGATTTGGAACCGGACGGCTGTCGCTGGTTGATCGCGGAGTAATCTTTGCGATTGCCCATGTCCGCGGCGGGATGGCCAAGGGCTATCAATGGTATCTCGACGGCAAGTTAGACAAGAAAGTGAATACGTTTAAGGACTTTATATCTGCCGGCGAAGCCCTGGTGGATCACGGCTTCACTGCGCCCGGGCGCATTTACGCCATGGGCGGTTCTGCTGGCGGCCTCCTGGTGGGCGCAGCACTGAACATGGCGCCCGAATTGTTTGGCGGCGCTGTGGCCATGGTGCCATTTGTGGATGTGCTCAGCACAATGAGCGATCCTGAACTGCCGCTGACCCCGCCTGAATGGCCCGAATGGGGCAATCCCATTGAGAACGAAGCCGATTACGACACGATTGCAGACTACTCGCCCTACGACAATGTGGACGCCAAGCCCTACCCTGCGGTTCTGATCACCGCGGGACTGACCGACCCGCGCGTTTCGTACTGGGAGCCGGCCAAATGGGCGGCCCGATTGCGCCAGTCCACCACCAGCGACGCGCCCATTATTTTGAAGGTCAACATGGATGCCGGCCATGGTGGCGCGACCGGGCGCTTCGACGCGCTCAAGGAGACCGTGATCGAATATGCGTTTGTTCTTAAGCTGGCCAATGCAGTGGAAAAACTGTGAGTGAAACGCGGGCTGACGAATAGGTCGCGCATTTGTGAGCCGCCAACGCCCCAGTTTCGCAAACTGTTCATTAATCCGACCTTGTTTTCATAAGGCCGAGGGCTGAAATGATCGATCTGGCGGCGGTAATAAGCGCTGCCGTCGGACTGCAGGGGCAATGCAATGGGTATCCAGGCACGCAATCTGGTCTTTCTTGGAATTTTAATCGCGTGCGCGGCTTGCGCCTCGCGTAATATCGGTCCAACGCCCACACCTGATCCGTTATCACCAGACGATATGTACGATCTGGTCGCCGATCCGCTGGAGCCGATCAATCGGCCGATCTACGCGTTCAACGATACGTTGGACCGGTTCATCTTAACCCCCGCCGTGAAGACCTACCGATTTATTGTGCCCGCGTTCGGACGTGACCGAATTCGAGATTTCATCGACAATGTGAAAACACCCATTTGGTTTGCCAATGAAACGCTTCAGGGCGATTGGAACGGCGCGCAAACACAGCTCAGTCGCTTCGCCTTAAACACCACGGTGGGCGTATTGGGCTTTTATGACTTTGCGGAAAATAATGTGGGCCTGAATAAAGTGGACGAAGACTTCGGCCAAACCTTGGGTGTGTGGGGCGTGCCCGAAGGCCCGTATTTGGTCTTGCCAGTGCTTGGACCATCAACCGCCAGAGACGCCATTGGGCGCGTGGGTGATTTTTACCTCGATCCTCTGACCTACGCCAATGGCGAAGACGTATTAGAATTTCGCGTGAGCCATGCCATCGCGGATAACGTGGACATTCGAGAGCGTCTCCAAGGGGCCCTGGACATCACTCGCGACAGCGTTGATCCATACATTCAGGCTCGCACCATTTATATTCAAGCCAGACGGGCCCGCACCTTTGAGTTCGAGGATGAAAACAGGTTCGAATCTTTGCCAGACTTCGACGACGATTTCGAAGAAGATTTTGACGATGACGTGGACGATGAGTTGGGCGATCTCAATGGACGCGATGATCAACGCGCGCCAAACAGTGACGAGACGGGCGACAACTGATCCCTCATCCATTCTCTTGTGAACGCTCAGCTCACTCTTTCCGTGGTCACGACGAAGCAGTTCCCAGGTCGCAGCGAAGCCAAACCATCAGTGAAAACGCTTATGCCGCACCCAGCGCCGGGGCAGGTTCACACAATCGGCTGCGCGCCGTTTCGTCGGCAATTTCGTGGGTCGGCCGGCCTTGTGCGAGCGCGGTATCGAGTACGACCTCTAAATTGCCGATCAAGGCGTCCAGCTTGTCGTCCACCCATTGCGGGTCGTAACGCCCTGACAATTCGCCGGCCACATTAATGATCCCGCCGCCATTGATCACATAATCAGGCGCATAAAGAACGCCTTTGTCCATCAGCAGCTGACCAACCGCAGGATCGGCCAGCTGATTATTGGCGCCGCCAGCCACCACCTTCGCCTTCAATCGCCGCACTGTGTCGGCCGTGAGAATACCGCCCAATGCGCACGGAGAAAAAATGTCGACATCCGCGTCGTAAATGTCGTCTGGCGCCACAACTTCAGCGTGATAACGGCGCGCGACTTCAGTCACGGCGTCGGCATTGACATCGCAGACCACGAGTTCGGCGCCAGCATTATGGAGATGATCACACAGATACGCGCCCACATGGCCCACACCCTGAACCGCCACGCGGCGCCCGCGCAAATCGCGAGACCCAAACTGACGCTCCGCACAGGCCAAGAGTCCTTTGAAGACACCGCGCGCGGTGACGGGAGACGGATCACCCGACGCCGCGTCTCCGTCCGGAAGGCCAGCCACATAACGTGTATGCCGAGCAATAATGGTCATGTCGCGGGGAGTGACACCCACATCTTCGGCGGTGATGTAAATACCGCCCAATGAATCAATGGCGCGACCATAGGCGTCAAAGAGCGCTTCGCGGTCAAAATCGCCCTCCGGCTTAATGATCACCGCTTTGCCACCGCCCAATGGCAAATCAGCCATGGCGTTCTTAAAGCTCATGCCCTGTGACAGCTTGAGCACATCACTGAGTGCAGCTTGAAGACTGTCATAACGCCACAGCCTCGTTCCGCCGCACCCTGGCCCTCGGACCGTGGAGTGGATTGCGACATAACCAAACAGCTTTGCTGCAGGGTCAGATATTTCGTAAACCGCCTCGTAAGAGGGGACGTTGTCGAGCTTTTGAACCTTCATGGGCACGACCCCTGCACCAATCCTGACATTGCCGCAATATGCGACCGCGAAGAGAAATACACTTTTTCATTCGCAGCCGCAGCATTCTCCACGGCGCTAACGCCAAGAATATGTGAGTCCATCAAATCAGCGAAGTCTTGCGCCCCACATTGCCGCGCAACATCGCCAACTGTGTTATTTCTGCAATATGGTGGAAACCCGCGCTTGCAAGGCTGGCAATACCTCTTCGGCGAACCAGGGATTGCGCTTAATCCATGAATTGTTGCGCCATGAGGGATGCGGCAATGGGATATGGCGAGGTGCGTAATCACGCCACGCGCGCACGGTCTCGGTCAGGCTGGGTTTGCAGCGTCCGCCCAATTGGGCCTTCTGGCCGCTGACGCCGGCGAGCACAATCAGCTCAATGTGAGATAATGCTCCAAACACGCGCTCGTGCCAGAGCGGCGCGCACTCCTTCCGTGGCGGGCGGTCGGCCCCCTTGGGGGTGAGTCCTGGAAAGCAAAATCCCGCCGGCACTATGGCAAAACACGAAGGGTTATAGAACAGGTCGTCATCCACCCCAAGCCATTGCCGCAACCGCACGCCGGAAGGGTCGGTGAAGGGCCGCCCGGAGTCGTGCGCACGTATACCGGGCGCTTGGCCGACAATGGCAATGCGTGCTTTGGGGTCGATTTGAAAGACCGGCCGCGGTTCGTTGGGCAGGTGTTCAGCACACACCCGGCACGCGCGGATTTCCCTCACCAATTGATCAAAATTAGAGGTCACGACGCATCCGATGCGCTGCCAGCCGACCTAAGCTCGGATGACGAAATGTATTGGGCGACGTGGCCGCGCTCATTCCGGCAGCCTCAATCGATAGACGCCTTTGAACTGATCTGGGTCCACAGCTTTACCCTTTCGGGTGATCTGAATTTCCCCACGCTTGGCGAGCGCCACGGCCCTGACCCTCACCGTTTTCATCAGGCTCCGCCACCGGTCAGGCTCCAAGTCCCGCGCCACTTCGGACGGGCAAATGGTTTTGCCCGCGCCACGCGCTTGGACGAGGCGCCGTAAAGTCTGGTCAATGCGCTCAATATCGATCATGACATCGACCTTATCCCGTCATGTCATTGTATCAATGTGTGAAGTCCCAATCGATGCGCCGCGACCACCGTCCCGCTTGGCTGAGATCCGCTTTTTTGCGTTACGAGGCGTGGTGGACCCGCCGATATCTCGCACCGCAATTTGATGGCATCGGTCCTCACCCGCAAATCGTGCGACCGTGGTGCGTTGAAGTCTTTGGAGCGGGCATCACGGCCGGTGCGCACCTGCACGCCCTCGCCTCAGCCGACATGCGCATCCGCCTCACCACCTGGCCAGCCCCAAACGTCGAGGCAAGAATTTCATTGGGCGATGCAGTCTTGCTCACCGGTGGAGTGCGCATCATGGCGGCCAAGAGCGTTTCGGTGGGCGATGGAACCATGTTTGCCGCCAATTCCGTTGTGACCGATTGTGATTGGCACGGGCTCTACGATCGCGTTTCTGCAGGCCGCGATGCGCGTCCGGTCACAATCGGACAAAATGTATGGATTGGTGACGGCGCATTTGTGGGAAAAGGCGTCACGATCGGTGATCACGCCGTAGTCGGCGCACGTTCGGTTGTGGTGCGCGACGTGCCGGAACGCACCGTTGTGGCTGGAAATCCTGCATACGTGATCAAAACTCTCGATGACGACGACTTTCGTACCCGCATGGACTTCTTCGCCACACCAGGACTTGGCGCGTTTTTCGATAAGGCTTGGCGTGAAAAGTACGGCAACTCCACCTTCGTGAACTGGTTGCGCGTTAAGATAAATCCAAGTCGCCAGGATTAATCCCGGCTCGGTTCTTTATATTGAACAGATGACCAAGACGCGGCCGTGATGATTGTCAGCGCTCAAATGGCCCGCGCTCAACAACGGGCTAGACCAAATCGAGCGCGTGAACCATCGGAGTAACCCGGAGGGAGTTCACCGCGACTTGCACGCATCCTGGCGAGTCACAGTAAGTCTCGGTTTCAATCAGGCGATCGTCACACTGTAGCCGCTTGGTCGGTCCTACATGACGGGTCGTCGAAGCCGATTCGATTGAGCAAGAGAGTGAAGCCATGTTGATGTCTCTAAGCAGCGCCCTTGTGGTATTGGGCGTCACCGTCATGATTTTGCAGTATTTTCGCGCCGCTCAGCGTTTTCAAGATCGCGTGGATACCTGGTATGCCTCTTACAGGGTAAATCTACATAGCTTTAATACTCTCATTTCGAAGTTCACTAAAATTGGAAATTTCAAAATTCGTTGGACGGACATTTTCAAAATTGGAACAGCAGTCCTTTTGTTGGTCAGTGTCGTATCTCTATCCTTACTTGGGACCAACTTTCCCAATACGTTTCAATCAGTTTTACGCATCACCACATGGACCGGCATAGTCGTTTTCGCGATCTATTTTCTGATGTTCTTGGGCCCCATGATGGTGCTGAACTTGGCCAAAGGCCTACTCTACCTGCTCGACCGGCCCAAAGGCGCATTGGTGTTTACGGCCGGCGCGGTCTGCGCCATTGCAGGCGTTCTGATTGGTTAGCGCGGCAGTCCACGCGACGTCGATGGACGAGCATTCATCTCTTCACGCCAACGCGCCAGATGCGGATACTGCTCGGCTGGCGTGCGGTATTTCATGATTTTGGCGAAATCCAATCCGGCAAGCGCAGTGATATCGGCCACGGTGATCCGATCAGCGGCGATCCATTCGCGTTCTTTCAGGTGCTGAT
>CAZWVH010000045.1:0-24310 GCA_964636945.1 uncultured Caulobacterales bacterium
GGGCTGGCCTTGATTGCCGACTTGCTGCGCCGGGGCCATGCGCGCGGCGAGATTGTTGTCGACAATCCAGTCCTGACGGCGCGTTTGGTGGTGGCGCCGATCGTGCTGTCGGCGTTGTGGCAGGTGGTGTTTGCACGAGATGGCGAGGCAGAGGTGGACTTGGACGCGCTATTTGCGTTGCACGCCGAAATGCTGAAGGCGGCTCTGACCCACGATGGGCAAGAGGGCAAACCATGACGATGCGCTCGGTTTTGGCGGCGTTGATGGTGGTGAGCGGTGTCTTGTCCGCGTGTGACCAGGGGCCGGCAAGTGACGCGCTCGTCGGCTATGTCGAGCAAGATTACGTGTACGCCGCCGCGCCCGAGGCGGGGTGGATCACGGCGCTGAATGTGCGCGAGGGCGATGAAGTGGCGGCGGGCGATGTGCTGTTCCGGCTCGATGATGAACGCCAGCGCGCCGCGCGCAATGAAGCCCAGGCGCGCCTGGCGCAAGCCAGCGCCCAAGCGCGCGATCTGACCACAGGCGCGCGCGATGAAGAAGTGTCCGCCCTCCAGGCCCAACTTGAGGAAGCCCGCGCCATGGCGCGCAATGCCCAACGCGAGGTGGAGCGCGTGACGCCATTGGTGCGGCGCGGCGTCCTGCCTCAAGCCCAATTGGATGATGTGCTGGCCAATCGCGATGCGGCCGTCGCCCGGGTTCATGCGGCTGAGGACAACATTGCGGTCGCCAATTTGGGCGGACGCGATGCGGCGCGCGCAGCAGCATCGGCGGCTGAGAGCGCAGCGCAAGCCTCGCTGGATCAAGCCGAATGGGCGCTGCAACATCGCTCCCACGAGGCGCGGGTAAGCGGCCGGGTGCAGGAAGTCTTCCATCATCCCGGCGATTTTGTCGCCGCCGGCGCGCCGGTGGCTGCGCTGCTCACAGACGACGGTTTGAAGGTGCGCTTCTTCGCGCCCCAAGCCCGCCTGCCCGAGTTGGCATTGGGCGATGTGGTGCGGGTGTCGGCTGACGGACTGAGCGGGCCGTTGGACGCCCACATCCACTATATCGCCCAAGAGGCCGAATTCACGCCGCCGGTGATTTATAGCGCCGACAGCCGCGACACGCTGGTGTTTGTGGTTGAAGCGCGCCTTCCCGCAAACACCGCACTGCATCCCGGCTTGCCGGTGGATGTGACGCCATGAGCGACGAGCTGGCCATAGACGTGCGCGGGCTCGTCAAACGCTTTGGTGAAAAGACCGCCGTGGACGGCGTGGATATCGCCATGCCGCGCGGAGAAGTTTGGGGATTTTTGGGCCCCAATGGTTCTGGCAAGACCACCACCATCCGTATGGTGTGTGGCCTTTTGCGCGCCACCGAAGGTGAAGGCGAATGTCTGGGCTATGACATTGCGCGCGAGGCCGACGAGATCAAAGCCCACTCTGGGTATATGACCCAAAAGTTCTCCTATTGGGGAGACCTGACCATCCGGGAGAATCTGGAATTTGTGGCCCGGCTCTATCGGCTGCGCGACAGACGGCAGATCGTTGACCAAACGCTGGATAAGCTCGGGCTCGCCCATCGTCAGCACCAATTGGCCGATGCCTTGTCGGGCGGATGGAAGCAGCGCCTGGCCCTGGCGGCCGCGACCATGCATGGGCCGGATTTGTTGCTGTTGGACGAACCCACGGCGGGCGTGGACCCGCAAGCGCGGCGGGATTTTTGGGACGAGATCCATCATCTTTCGACCGCTGGCATGACGGTCTTGGTGTCCACCCACTACATGGACGAGGCCGAGCGTTGCGACCGGATCATGTATTTGGCCAATGGCAAGAAGATCACCGAGGGCCGGGTCGCCGACATCATTGATCAATCGGGACTCATTACGTTCCGCGGCGAGGGCGACGGCGTGCGCAAGGCGGCCGATAACCTCAAGGATCAAATAGGGGTGGAGCATGTGGCCTATTTCGGTTCGGCGCTCCACGTCAGCGGGACACAGCGTGAACCGTTAGACACGGCGATTGCGGCCCAAAAGCTCCCCGACGTGGAATGGAAACAGGTGCGACCGAGCCTTGAGGATGCGTTCATCGCCCTGATGGCCCGTGCCGGCGAGGATCCACGGGTGCATGCATGATCCAGCTCCCCGGATCCGCGGTCCGCATCTTTGCCGTCTTCGCCAAAGAACTGGTCCAGATGCGGCGCGACCGGCTCACATTCGCCATGATGCTTGTGATCCCAATCGTTCAGTTGATCCTGTTTGGCTATGCCATCAACACCGATCCCAAGCATTTGCCCGCCGCCGTGGTGACCGAAGAACACACCCCGCTGGTGCGAAGCATTTTGAGCGGATTTGAAAATTCTGGCTATTACGAGCTGGTTCTGAAAACCGATGATCCGCGCGACGCTGACCGGCTGCTCGAGCGCGGGAAAGTCACATTTGTGATCACCATTCCCACAGGCTTTACCGAACGCCTGATCGCTGGCCAGCGACCTCAACTGCTGATTGATGGCGACGCCGCTGATCCAGCGGCCGCATCTGGGGCCATCGCCCAAGCCGAAGCAATCGTCGCAAATTCTTTACGGCATGATTTACGAGGACCACTCTCGCATCTTGCGCCGACTCCCCCTCCTTTTGAGTTGATTGTACACGCGCGCTACAATCCTGAACGCATCACGCAGTACAACATCGTTCCCGGCCTTCTGGGCGTGATCTTGACCATGACTTTGGTGATGATCACCGGCATGGCGATGACGCGGGAGCTTGAACGCGGCACCATGGAAAACCTGTTGGCCATGCCCACCCACCCGTTTGAGGTCATGGTGGGCAAAATCTCACCGTATATTGGGGTTGGCGCCGTTCAGACGGTCGTCATACTGATCGCGGGAAATGTCTTATTTGGAGTGCCCTTTGCTGGTTCGATGGCGGTGCTGCTCATGGGCGTGGTCATCTTTGTCATTGCCAATCTTGCTTTGGGATTCACCTTCTCCACCATTGCCCGCACCCAAATGCAGGCCATGCAGCTCACATTCTTTTTCTTTCTGCCGTCGATTTTGCTCTCGGGGTTCATGTTTCCCTATCGCGGGATGCCCGACTGGGCGCAAACGCTTGGCGAAATTTTCCCTCTCACCCACTTTTTGCGGATTGTCCGGGGCGTGATGTTGAAAGGAACGGGGCTCACCGATGTGGCCAACGAATTTGGCGCCATGATAATTTTTACGGCCATTGTGGCGACAATCGCCATGCTCCGCTATCGACGCACATTGGATTAAAGCGTCTGTTCGACTTCAAAACGGTCGAGGTGGTGGCCCAAAATAAAATCTTGAGCGTCCGGTGTTGCCCGGTCATTTTCACTAATCATCGTAAAGCATTTGACTGACCAATAATTCGCTATTTACCCGCAACACACGGATTGAGATTGTCACTTCAAGTAAGAAGAAAATCAGTCCTATCGCGAGCATTGACACTGCCAGTACAAAAACGAGCGCGATGGGAATGGCGAGATGCAGATTATGCAGCTGACCGAGGAATAAGAGCCCGATAACAAGACAGACCAACACTGCTGACAAAGAGAAAAATAGAACCGCACGATTGCCACATCGCAATCGTCCACCCAGCGCCTTGAGCTCGGATTTCAGTTTGTCGCGATCAACCTCGTCAGGACTGGACAGCAGCGCTTCGACTTTTCGGGCTCGATCAACAATGCGCCCTAGCCGCGCTGTCGCCACGTTCAAGAACGTTCCCGTGCCCACAAGCAAAAATGTGGGCACCACAGCCAGATCGATGGATGTGGCGATCAACTTCAGGGTCTCGGGGGAATCAAGCATAGCGCATCGCTTTGCGGCTGAATGGGAGTTTTAGACCGGGTGCGGTTCACGTCACAACAAATGCATGTTGGACTGTTTTGATCCATCCCTGATCAATTGATTGACGACCAAAGACGGGAACCAACATTGTGAACATGTCCCATGACGCACGAGCAATCGGTTGGATGTCCATTGCGGTTCTGGCCTATTCGCTGTTGCCATTGTTGGGCGCCTATTCGCTCGAAACGCTCCCGCCCATGGTCTATGTGGCCAAGTCATTTGTTCAGTACGCAGCGTTGCAAGCGGTGATTTGGCTCATTCTGCGGCGTCTCGCAAGACGGTCATCGAGCAATAAGGCGCCCTCGCCGCACGCGCCGCCGGGCTTCCATTGGAAGGTGTTCGCGTCTGGCGTTTTGTTCGCTGTGAGCTACACGTCGCTCGTGTCCTCCTTTTTGTTGATCGATAAAGCCGGCGCCTCCGTCCTCTATGAATCCTGGCCTCTATTCGTGACCATCGGCCTGCCGATCATGGCGCATGAGCGTTTTTCAGCGCTTTCAGGACGAGAGGTGGCGTGTATGGCCATCGCGTTTTTGGGCGTGGCCGTCATCATCGCCGCCACCGCGGGAGGAAACAACTCGCCGACGAATGGTCCCATTTCTCTGGGTAATCTGTCGCTTGGTTATGCGCTCGCCATAACCTCTGCGCTTGCCATGGCCGGAGCCGTGTTGCTCAAGACAACGCTTCTTGAAATGCGGGATTTCGACTGGGGACTGATCACGTTCATTGTGCGCATTGAATCGCTGCACCGCTTGGTTGGCGCTGGCGTTCTGCTCGGCTTCGCAATTGTAATCTATGATCTTCCGCTCCGCGTTTGGTTTCAGTTTGATGTCTCAACCGCATTTGCTTTAGCGGAGTTGGTGGGGGCGTCCGCGTTTTGGTTCGCTATTGCCTCCACGCGGCGCAGCATCATCAGTCTGCTGTGGTATTTCGTCCCGCTTTTGGCGGTCGTGTGGCTGTATCTCCTCGGGCTTGCTGAATTGCGCACAATGGTCGTTATCGGCGCGTTGCTCGTGATCAGCGCTAATTTGGCGGCGCATACAAGAAAGAAACACGGCAAACAGCCCCCGCACGGCATCTGAGACGTCATGTGGTGAATTCGGTTAATATCGGCGGCTACCGTTTGTCACGCCGGGGCCAGGCTGTTACCGTCGCGGCAAGATTTGGGGTGGTGGGATATGTGGTCAATGATCAAAAGTATCGCAGGCGGACTATTGGCTCTTTGCACGCTGGCTTTTCTCCCGGCTGAAGGCCAAGAGGTGTTGGAAGACGCCATTATCACCACCACAGATTGGCCGCCCTATGTGGACGGGACATCAGAGGGCATCGCCACCGCCGTGGTCACCCAAGCCCTGCGCGGCATGCGTCGCGAACCGCGGGTGGTGTATTTGCCAAACTTCCAGGCCGCCTTCGACGCCGGTCCCAGCGTATTTGGCGTCTATCCACTCTTAGCCTCGCCAGAGCGTGAACGTGACTATCTATTTTCTGATCCCATCATGGATTTTGAATATATCGTGGTGGTGCATGCCGATAATCTTGCCGCTTTCTCCGACATTACTGAACTTCGTGATCTGCGGCAATTCTCGACCCGCCGCGTGAAGGGCTATTCCTACGGACCGCTCGATCCATTCCTGCGTGAGGACCCCGCCCCGTTGCCGAGCCAAGTGGTTGCGCTTCAACTGCTATTGGATGAGGACGAGCGCATCGACTACGTCGCAATAAGCCGGCTGCACTTTCAGTGGTTATTGGATACTGAGTTCTTCAATGATCAACACAATTTCGCCATCCTCGATCGACCCAATCAAGACCAATTACGCTGGTCGATTGACCTGCATCTCCTGATCCACAAGGATCGGGAGAACGCGGCAGAAGAGCTGCGGCAGTTCAACGACTCCTTGGCGCAGATTCGCGCAACGCGCCTGCCAGAGCGGCTCAAGCGTCGCGCTCGTGACGATACGCGAGACCGTCATTTTGTGATGCTCACCGACCCTGCCGCGTTTTCGCTGGTTACCGCCCGCCTGCCCGAGTCAGCCAGCGCATCATGCGACACGGCAAGAAACGGGGGGTCAGTCACTGTGCCGCGCGGCACAAGGGCAATTGTGCTCGATTGGAGCGACAACTTTGAAGGCCAACACAGTCTGAGCGTGAACAGTCAGCTCCAGGCGCTCAGCAAGGTGCGCGTTCTCAATGGACCGCTTAAAGACGAAGTGGTCTGCGTACAGAGTATGTTCATCGAACTGTCCACACCTGAGTAACCCAAACCGAAAGGGAAGATCGCCATGCGCTTCCGCTTCATGGGACCGTGCGCCACCGTCGCCAAGATCGCCCTGGAACCTGCTGTCAGTGTGAGTGCGGAATATACCGCATTCTGGGACGAAATCGCCCAAAGAATGGACCGATGGGGAGAGGGCCGCGATTGGTGGTTCACCGCGCCCAATACAGCGTTTGCTCATGCCGCAGGCTCACTGCGCAAAAGTAATCTGGCTTACGATACCATCCAGGAAGACACCTCCAATTTGCCCGCATGCATTGTCACTTGGTCAGTGCCGCTGAGCGAAAGTGATTTAGCCGCCCACCTTGACCACGCACGGCGCGATGTGGCGCAAGACGACAATACTGATCAAGCCATTCGCCAATGGGCGACAGACTTGGAATTGTCGGTTCGGCCCAACTCGATCTCCGCCAAGCTCTACCACAACGCCATCTTCATTGTGCAATTCGATATGGATTATCGGGGCGAGCCCGGAGATTTGGCCTCCGAACATTTGGAAGCGATCGAAGCGGTCGGCGTGGCGCTTGGTCGGGCGCTGGCCGATGAAGTCGATCTCGGCCTGGCGCATTGGGCCAAAATGGCGCGCAAGCATACCGAACATGGCGCGGACATGGTGAGGCTGACACCATTGGCCCACCAATCCAACGGCGCGGGAAAGGATGACCCGTCCCAGCCTGACGAACGACGGGGGTGCGCGCTTTGGGTCACCCGCAGTATGATCCGTACACGTGAGGATGCGCCAGTCGACGATGTGCTCGATGCATGGATGACGCCCGCGTCCACCGTTGGCGATTGGCGCCAATCCATGCGCGAGCGGGGCTTTGCCATGGAATGGCTGCGCTATGCCTACACCGAAGTTGGCGATGGCGAGCGGTTTAGTCCCGACGCCTGGGAAGCAATGTTGTTCTGCCAGTACTTCTATGCGGCAGTTGAGCGCGCAGAATCGGAGACGTTTCGAATCCTCGGCGGATCGGCTGAACGAGACCAATCAAAGGCCAAGCGCAAGGAATGGTTCGAGGCGTTATCGGCTGCACGATTGGAAGCAGAACTCATCTTGGTTCGCTATAGGCATCTGCGCCGTTACGCCTCGCGCACCCACCAACCGCTGGTCGACGAGATCATGGAAGGTTGGGATTTTGACGCACTCGTCGACAACTTGACCAAGTCAGTCACCATCTGCCGCGAAAACCTTGAGCAAATCCTGCAGCGGGCGACCGCGCGCAGCACGGTCTGGACCGATCTTTTGCTCTTTTCAATTGGTTCTCTGGCAGTATTGGATTTTTTAATCGGCCTTTCGGTGCTTGGGCGTACCATGACCGCGGACGCCGTATTGGGATTGCGTGATGAAGGCGCGCTGGACATCCTCGCCGCCGTGGCGCGCTTGCCCATGGACCTCCTGATCAGCTTTGGCGTCAGCGTGATTATCGTGGCGGCGATAGTGCTCTACCGCCGCCGCCGATCGGAAATCCTTTAAAACGTTGCGCGCAGGCTCGCGCGCACTTGACGCGGCTCCACCGGGTGGAAGTGAATATCTTCCACCGGTGAGGCTTCACCAGGCAATTGCGATTCAAAAAAGTAGGTGATGTCTGCGTCATCGCTGTCGAACAGGTTGAACACGTCCAAACCGAACGTCACACCGCCCAGATCGTACTGTGCGCCCAAATTCACCAATGTGGTGGGATCGGAAGCCACTGAGCCGTCCTCGATCAGGGGAGCTTCACCGAAATGGCGCAGACGCAGTGCGCCGGTCAAGTCACCCAATCTCAGTTCAGCGCCCGCACCCAACACGCTCTCAACCGCGCCGGGAATGCGGTTTTCACCGTCTGGCGCATCTGTAAACTCAGCATCGGTGTAGCCGCCGCTGACGTCCAGCACCAACCAATCCGTGGCCCGCCAGAACGCAGCGCCTTCCACGCCCACGCGGCGTGTGCCGTCATTGGGCTCGGTGGTCCCAGCGTCACCGACAAAGACCAGCTCGGAGTCCAGCTCCAACCAGAAACCGGCGAGCGTGGCGTTAAAACGCCCACGCTGCCAGCGCGCGCCCAGTTCGGCGCCTTCCGCAGGGACAAGAAACGGCACAGGGTCCACCTCTTCGCCGCTGGACGGATCGATGGCGATTGTGGTCCCGCGTGCGTCGTTGGAGTGAAAGCCTTGGCCGTAATTGGCGTAAAACTCGAGCGGCTCGAACGCCCGCCAAGCCAGGCCCGCCACCGGAGAGACCAATGTGTCGTCAGCCGAGCCGGAGTTCTCCGGCAAGCTGATGGCGTTGACGTCCGCCTCGTAATAATCCGCGCGCACGCCCAGATTAGCGCGCAGGCCTGCGGGAAGGTCCAGCGTGGCGTCGGTGAAGGCGCTCAGGCTCAGCTCTTCCACTTTGTCTTGGCGCACGGTGTCAATGCGTTCGCGCGCTGCGGTTTGAAACAAGCCCACATCGCGAATGTCGTCATACCGCACATCCGCGCCAACGCGGATTACGGGACGCAGTCCGCCGATGTGAACATGGTTTTCGTGTTCAATACCGCCGCCATAAATCCAGCGCCGGTCGCGTTGCTCAAACTCATCGCCATTCACTGGATCATCAAGGAAATAGGTGAAGTTGGAAAACAGGCGGAAATCGTAATTGACCGCATAAGCGTCCACGCGCGTATCGCCGCCAAACTGATCAAAGCTTATATTGGCGAGAAGACTGGTGCGCGTGGTTTCTCCGCCAAGGTCGGGATCGATAAAGCCTAAGCGATCGACCAAGCCGGACTCCACCGCGCGCAGCGGGATTTGATCGGTCGAAGTCCAGTCTGAGTCA
This sequence comes from uncultured Caulobacterales bacterium, assembly GCA_964636945.1. GTDB lineage: Bacteria > Pseudomonadota > Alphaproteobacteria > Caulobacterales > Maricaulaceae > CAZADA01. Next base: position 8,913 of record CAZWVH010000045.1, read on the forward strand.
TAATACGACGCTGATATTTCGGTGCGTGCGCCACCGAACTCGCCGACATACTTCCCGAACAGATTGATCTTGGAAAGGTCTTCTTCCAGCTCCCAAGGACCGTCGTAAATCTGAGCCTCTCCGGCGACCAACACCGAGCCGCCCAGCGCGTCGGTTTGGCCCGCAGTGACCACGCGGGCAAACGCGTTTTCTCCAACGGTGGCCTTAATGAACGCTTCGTCGAGTTGGTCGTAGGTCACAAACGTGGCGGAACCGGCGGCGGAAAAATCGCCCACATCCGCAAAGTATGGTCCTTTGCGGAACTCCACCCGTTCAACGATTTCGGGAATAATAAAATTGAGATCAAGATACCCTTGGCCATGGCCATGCGTGCGCATATTGATCGGAAGCCCGTCAATCTCCGCGGAAAAATCCGTACCGTGATCAAGATTAAAACCGCGCAGAAAATATTGGTTAGCTTTGCCAGTACCTGAGTGTTGTGTCGCCACCAGTCCAGGGATCACCTCAACCAATTCGCCGATGCGGCTGATGGGGCGGGTTTCAAAGTCGGCATAACCGACGACACCCTCGCTGGCCGATTGCGCCGTGCCGATGAGCTCGAGCCCACGGCCCCAAATGAGGATCCGGTCCCCGTCTTGATCCACCGGATCGTCCGCCCCGCTTGGGGTTGCGGCCGCCAAAGCCGACACCAAAACCATTGCGCGTTTCATGAATGCCCCTCATCACAATAACCGACATTGCGGTAACAGGCTATAATCCAGGCGGCATGCGGAGACCACGGCGAACTACACACCTATTCATACGATAAACTTCACAGCTTTATGAAGAATTGGACAATAGCCCGGTGGGTTCTTTAAAACCAAGCGCCATGTTGAGCTTCTGTATTACCTAAGACGCCGCGCCTTTGAGCAGATTATCCACGGCCGCCGTCACCACCAAGCGTGGTCGGGGCCGATCCACGGTCAGGCCGCCGATACGGCAGTGGTGCGTGTTCGCTGCGGCTGCAGGTTCAGCCGGTTGATCTTGCAGGCGGACAAACCCCTCATTGGCATAAGCAGTGTCGAAGCGTTGCATGAGAGCGTCACGCGACATTGGCTCGCTCAAACTCCCCGACGCCACGACCGTCAGCCCTCGGAAAAATGGAGCGACTGAGGGCATAAACCAGTTCACACTGCGGATGCACACTGATGATCTGTTCCTCTGAAAACCGTGATCGTCTCATGTCTGATCCTCTAAACGAGGCCAGAGTCTAGCTCAACTTGGATGCAACCGAGGGGAGAAGGTCAGGGGCTTGCCCAATCAAGACTAGCATCTGAAGTTTAACAACATAGAGGATCGATGCGGCTTAGCACGCAGGGCTAAAGCTCAAAACTCGCGCTTTTGATTAGGGCATAAACGTTTTGGCCTGGGGCGAGAGTCATCGCCGCGCAGGCGGCTTTGGTGATGCGTGCGCGCAGCTGACCGCCTCCGGCCCGCATCACCACATCGACAAACGCCCCATGGGTCGCCGCATCGATACGCATGATGGTCGCGGGCAGCACATTGCGAATGCTTAACTGATCAGGCTCATTGATCGCGACCGCCACATTGCGCGCATCGATGCATAGATTGACCGGCTCGCCGACGGATTTCCGCGCAAGAACGGGCAGCGAAATCACGCGATCCCCGACGGCAATGTGCGTCAGGTGAAAATGGTCGTCATGGGAGGCAACTCTGCCGGCCAACACGCAGATGGGCGCGCCAGACTCTGCGCTTGATGCATCAAGACGGTACGCGTTCAGTGTTTCCGCCGTGGGGCCCGCGGCCTCGATCCGCCCCGATTTGAGCACCACGACGTGATCGGCCAGGCGCGCCACCTCCTCCACATTATGGCTGACATAGATCACCGGGATGTCGAACCGTGATGGCAAATCTTCCAGATAGGGCAAGACCTGCGCCTTGCGCGCCAGATCGAGGGCGGACAATGGCTCGTCGAGCAATAAGAGTTCCGGCCGAGTGAGCAGCGTCCTGCCCAGTGCGACCCGCTGGCGTTCGCCGCCGGATAAATCGCTGGGCCGCCGTAACATTAATGACTGCAGATCCAATGCCTCCACCACATCATCAATGCCATAGCCTGGTTTGTCCCTTTTGTTTCTGCTCTCGGCGAAACGCAGATTGCCCTCTACGCACAAATGGGGAAACAGCCGGCCATCTTGGAACACTGTTCCCACGGGGCGGCGATGAGCGGGGATGAACACGCTGCGATCGGTGTCGCACCAGACAGCGCTATTGAACCGGACACGTCCCTGGCCCGGCCGAAAGAACCCTGCGGTCAGGCGCAGCAGCGTGGACTTACCCGCCCCACTGGGACCGAAAATCGCTGTGCAAGCTTTCAAATCAAACGTGTGCGCCACGTCGATGGCAAAGCCGGACCAAGCATGGTGCACCGCAATTTCTAGCTGTTTAGCCGACATGGAGGCGATACCGGCGGTTGAACATGTAGACAAACATCAAGACGGCAAAGGACAGCGCCAATAAGATCGCGGCAAGTGCGTGCGCCTCAGCATAATTCAACGTCTCAACATGATCGTAAATCGCGATGGACACCACACGCGTTTCGCCGGGAATATTGCCGCCCACCATCAAGATCACGCCAAACTCCCCTAGCGTGTGGGCAAAGCTTAATACCCCCGCGGTGACGAACCCGCGCACGGACAGAGGGACTGCAACCGAGAAAAACGCATCCAGGGGTCTGGCGCGCAGGCTCGCGGCGGCGTCCATGAGATCGCCAGCCACGCCTTCAAAGGCGGTTTGTAGCGGTTGCACTGCAAAGGGCAGCGAGTAAATCACCGAGGCGATCACCAATCCGGAGAACGAAAACACCAGGGTCTCACCGGTCGCTTGCAGCCAAAATCCGCCAATGGGGGCATTGGGGTTAAAGGCCAGCAACACGTAAAATCCGAGGACAGTGGGCGGCAACACCAGCGGCAAGGCAATCACGGCCTCGACGGCGGGCTTGATCCGGGACTGGCTTCTCGCCAGCCACCAAGCCAGCGGCGTGGCGATCAACAAAAGAATCACGGTGACGACCGACGCCAGCTTCAGGGTTAGCCAGAGCGAGGATAAATCCGGCGCACTCACGGGCGCGCATATCCCGATTGCTCGATCAGGTCCTGTGCGTCGCCACTTTGCAGATAGATGACAAACGCCTTTGCGGCGTCGTTTTCCGCGGCGCGTTCCAGCAGAACCGCGTCTTGGCGAATGGGTGTGTACGCCTCTTGCGGAGGCTCCCACCAATTTCCCCGTTCGGACTCCTCGCGAGAGAGAATTTGCGACATGGCCACAAAGCCCAAGTCCGCTGCGCCAGCGTGCACAAAGGCGAAGGTCTGACCGATATTCTCGCCAAAGACGAGTTTGTCCTCAAGCTGGTCGGCCACGCCCAACGCCTCGATCACGTCCCGCGCCGCAGCGCCATAGGGCGCCAGTTGCGGATTGGCGATGGCGATGTGCTGAAATTCGCCCTGTTGCAAGGTTTGCGCGTCGAGTTTGGCGGCGTCCGGCGACCACAGCGCGAGTCGCCCCTGCGCAAAGGTGAAGACTGATCCCTCGACAGCCAGCCCATGGCCCACCAAGAGTTGGGGAGCACGGTCATCAGCAGAAAGGAACACGTCAAAGGGCGCGCCATTGCGGATTTGGGCATAAAGCTTTCCGGTCGAGCCAGATGAAATGATCAAGCCATGGCCGGACTGGGATTCAAACTCAGCGGCAAGCACCTCGAGCGTGGATTTAAAGTTTGTGGCGACGGCCACGCGCACGTCGTCCGCAGCGCTGGCTTGGGCATAGGCGAGCGCGAGCAGGAGCCCCGTCCAGCGGGCCAAGCGCCGCGCCGCATTCTGGTGCACTATCCGCAGCATGGGCGCACTCCGCGTTGAGCCTTGCGTTAGGCGATTTTCGCCTAACGACGCGTTCAGGTAAACGGTGACTCACCGTGAAAACGCCCAAAATGACAAAGCCCTCCGCAGATACTGCAGAGGGCTTGATAACGTCGCGCTGGCGTGGCAACTCGGAGGCTTAAGCAACTCCACCCACGCTAACCAGCATGACCGCAGCGACGGCGATGCTCAGTGCTGAAAACGCGACAATACTCAGAACGCCGGAAAAACCTGGTTTTTTGTTCGACTGTAACATGGCCCCATCCTCGCTGACCGTTGGTTTCGTTGACCGTGGCGGGCTTGTTTGTCTCGTCCCGTCCACAATCAAAGGTATAGGTCAGGCGAGATAACGGGCATTTTACCGGTGTGTGACCATTTCCTCTCAGTTCAATGAATGCCCGCTGAATACTTCGTGACGTGGAGTTCATGTATAAGGGAGAATCGGGTCGGCAAATATGGGCACTGTCCCCATGCCTCCATCAATCGAGCCCATTATGGGATGTTTCAGCCATCGAGCCGTCGGCGGAGCAAAGCCCTTTTTCCGCGAAGGCGTTTTGTTAGGCAGACGCCCCCAAAGAGTTTCTCAGAATGAGTGGCTCACAATACAAGGGCCGGGCAACTGGCTTAGGAATCACAGACTGGGATTGGGGATCAGCCTGTTTTTTGCGCCATCGAGGCGACAAATCTGTCGGCGAACTCATCAAGCTTGATCCAATCGGTGAATTCGTAATCCTGGCCTACTTTGATTGGCAGTCCGTGCTCTTTGGCGATCTGCTTCATCACCCAGCGCTTAAAAAAGTCATACTTGGTGTAACGCAAGGCGCCGGAGACATGTTGAACCATGTCCGGCTGCCAGCCTGTATCCTTCAGAAACCGGTCGACGCATGCCTCAGCGTTACTGAGGTCTTCTTCATCGCCCATGGCCGATAGCGACACTGAGATGAATGCGGTGGGCACGGCATTTAGCCGGTGAGCGGCCTCCTTCACGAAATGGTGAAGCGCAGCTTGATACGTGTGCATATGGACCGATCCCGCGACAATTATTGCGCCGGCATCATTGATTACGGCCATATCGGGGTGATCTGCAGCATCAAATAATCGTGTCGCCAAGCGGTGTGTGGTGAACCGTTTACACAATGCGCGGGCGATTTTCCGAGTCTGCCCCTCGGTCGTTCCATAAACAATCGCAATGTCGGTCACGGCGGCGCTCCTTTTTTGAGCGACAATGAGAAACGCGATTGAAGAGCTCAACTCGCAAAACTGCGCAATGGGCTTGGCCAACAGGCCCGCCTCCTTCGCTCCTGCAGCCCGAAACTTCAGTAGAAATCCGCACTGTTCATCTGCAATTGGTCACCCAATGCTGAGTGAAGTGGCCATTGAAACAGGAGCGAAGCCGTTGGCGTGTCAAGTCCATTCAATCTTGGCGGTGCTGTCTCCGCCCCGCGAAGCCGATCTTATCCTAAGCTGGGCTGACGCAATCGCAGCCCGTCATTCTGCAATCATCGACGCCGCAATCATCCGTCCGGACTGGACATCCACCTACGGCTTCACGCCCTACGGTTACGGACCAACACCAGTCGTGCTTGACCAATTGGTGGAGGAATCCGAACAGATCGAAAAAACGGCGCGGACGGTGTTCGACAAGCACGCCAAGGCAACGCCGTCTTTGCAATACCGACGATTTCTTCAGGTCAGTTCAAATGAAAGCCGCGGTGTGAGCTCCGCGGGTCAGACGGTCGATTTAACGATTGCGCTGCGCGGGGCCAAGGACGCGCTTGACGGCCAACAGGAGCTGTTAATCGGCGAACTTGCCCTGGACGGGGGCGCATGCGTTTTTACGCCTCCAGCGGGAATAGACCCCACTGGCCAATTTCCACATATCGCCATTGCTTGGGACGGGAGCCGAGAGGCGTCGCGCGCTGTGCGCGATGCACAGCCCTTCTTACAACAGGCGGACAAAATCACCCTGTTGACCCTGGGAACCGGCGGTCTCAGCCCTTCTGTGATCATGGATGCGGAACACTATCTTTCCGCGATGGGGCTGAATGCCGTTGCTCACATGATTGACAAACCATCTGGTGACGAGGGCAAAACGCTCTTGGATCATGCAACGGCGCAGCGCGCGGATTTGTTGGTGATGGGCGCCTATGGTCAGGCGCGCTGGCGTGAACGCATGTTTGGCGGCGTGACCCACCACGCCGTAACCCATGCGGAGATACCACTTCTTCTATCGCACTGATGAGTATGGCTTTGAGTTAAGTAATTTTGCGAGCTTAACAAACTTACTCCTGTTTGGCGCAATGCTAAGCGGTTTAGTCAAATCAAAAAGCGACAGAAAGGAGGTGGCGATGGCGACGCATGAAAATACTCAACAAGCCAAACACAGCGCTGAACTCATTGAAGCGGCCATGAATTCGGAGGCGGTGAAGCGAGCGTCACACACGGCGGTGGACAATTGGCGGCGATGGGCGTTGATCCAAGAGGAATGCGCGCGCTTTGCGGCAAAACGCGTACATCGGTATCAAGAGCTGTTTCACAATTTGTCCGTATGCGAGACGCCCGCCGACGCGATGAAGACGTATACCCACGCCTTTCAGCAAATGTTTAAAGACTATTCCGAGGAAGCGGGCCGAATGACGTCGCTATCGACCAACGTCCTTGAGGATGTGATCCACAGTGGTGAAGCCAACGGCAAAGCAACCAAATGAGCATGACTTTGGACAAATAAACGATACAGACCGTGACTGAGTCGATGAAGGCTCATACATTGCGGACCAATCTTTGGTACAGTAGCCGTGAAATCGGCGATCAGGGGTTCCGCGTGTACAAGTTTGTCAGCCACGACTCCGCATCGTTGGGCGAGGAAAAAGCTTGGTTCGCCGAAGCGTTCGCACGATCACTGTCAGCCTATGTCGCCGATGCTCCTTTAGAGACAGCGGCCATACCGTTGGTGGAGTTGGCGCAGATCCTCAGCCCCGGATGGACAGTCGGACTTTTTCACCTTCGTCCGTTCGCCTCTTTGTCGAAGGCCGAGTTTATCTGTGGCCCCGACCTGGCCATGCCTTTGATCACCGAAATCGAGCGGGCGCTTAGCGCAGTTGAGACTGAACCCGCGCCGCATGAGCTTGTTTTTGAACGCTTCGAGTCCAACCAACTTTCCGCCAAAACCAAAATCGCGATCGCCAAGCTGCTGGTCTCCGACGATCACGCCATTGGCGTTCTCGCTTTTGTTTGGAATGAACCCGAACAAATCTCCGCCCTTCCGGCGGCGACGTCAACACTCCAAACGGTGGCGCGGGCCATGACACTGATGATGGAGGACCGGCTTAGCCTGGTTGCGCTGGTGCAACGAGAGGCTGTGTTGAGCGCAATCCTTGATATGGCGCCCGATCCCATCATCCGCATTGCGCAAGACGGGACCATTGCGAGCTTCAATCGCTCCGCAGAAAGTGTGTTTGGATACACGTCGCATGAGGTGATTGATCAGCCGATTACGATCTTGATGACACCGGATCACGCTGCGCAACATCAAAATTACATTGATCGATACTTGGCAACTGGTGAGAGACGACTGGAAAATTGGCGCCGACGGTTTCCGGCCGTGCGAAAGGATGGCGGCCAAATCTTTGTGGAACTGGCGGTGAGCGACATTGTCGTCGACGGCGGCCCGCAATTTATCGGCATCGTTCGCGACGTCAGTGAGCGCGTTAAAGAGGAAAAGCGCCAAGAGCGCCAGCGTTGGGCTATCCAGCACGCCGCGCAGTTGAGCGCATTAGGCGAAATGGCGGCCAGTATCGCCCACGAAGTCAACCAGCCATTGACGGCAATTTCAAACTACCTTGATGCGGCAATTTCAATTGCTGAAACCCCATGCGAATCAGATCGCGCGCGGCTGGTGCATTTCATCGGCCGGGCGCGTGATCAGGCCAAGTTCGGAGCTGATATCATTCGACGTGCACAGCGATTGACCTCGCCGTCCATGCCGGCTCGATCCATGATCAATCTCAATGACGCAGTCAAAGATGTGCTGTCCTACATGAGCACCTTTGCTGAAGATCATGACGTCGCCATTTCTGCTGACTTCGACGCACACTTACCCCTGGCCTACGCGGACCCACTCCAAATCCAACAGGTCGTGGCAAACCTCGTGCGTAATGCCATTGATGCGGTCGCCAATTGTGAACGGCGCACGATCCATGTGCAGTCCGTCTACACCGGTGACGCTATTGAAATCCAAGTTGACGATAGCGGCGCAGGCGTTCCGGCGGAAGAACGTGACGCCATATTCGAGCCCTTTTACACAACCCGGTCTTGTGGAACTGGTTTGGGCTTGGCGATCAGCAAATCCATCGTTCACGCTCATGGCGGAAACCTATCGATCGAGGACAATGACGGTGGCGGCGCCCGCTTTCGCCTCAGATTACCAGTGGCCGGTTCATGACCGATGACGAAACGGCATGCGTTTGTGTTGTCGATGATGATGACGCCGTGCGCGAGTCAACTGGCGCATTGCTTGAGGTGGAAGGCTATGACGTCCACCTCTTGAGCTCGGTGAACGCCCTGTTCGACCAGGCGCCAGACTCGCCCGTCGGTTGCTTGCTTTTGGATTACCGCATGCCTGAAATTGACGGCATGACGGCGCTTCCAATGATATTGGATCGCTATCCGGCCTTAAAAGTGGTCATGATTACCGCACATGGCGACGTGCGATTGGCTGTGCGCGCGATGCGTCTTGGAGCATTTGACTTTCTTGAGAAACCCTGGACGCGCGAGATTTTTCTGGAGACTGTGCAGCGGGCCGTCCACGCTTCGCGCATGGAAGCGCACAGCGTTGAAATGAAGTTAAACGCGAAGGCCAAAGTATGCGCTCTCACGACTCGCGAGCGCGAAGTGTTCGATCAATTGATAACCGGCGCACCCAATAAGGTCATCGCCCACACTTTGGGATTAAGTTCGCGAACGGTTGAGTTTCATCGGGCGCGCGTTCTGGAGAAAATGAATGTACGAAGTGTAGCGGAGTTGGTGCGCATAAAAGCCAGAGCGGAAGGCTGGTAGTTTTGCGGTGTTGTCCGACAACTGAACTTCGGTAAACCACGAAATATGGTTAAACTTAGCTCCTCAATGTTGAAGTCGAAGGCCGTTGCGACGGACCGCGATCGTCCAGACAGTCCGGTTCATCCACCTGCTCAGGCGCGCACGACAGGCCCATCAAGGACACCGGACATGGACGCCGCGTCTGATGATGAGACTGTCTACACCAACATTGATCGCCGGTTTCGCGCGGCATTGGCGCGATTGACGGCCGGCGTATCGCCGTTCGCCATCGCGAGCGCATGGGTTGATTGGGCGGTGCACCTTTCCGTCTCGCCAGGGCGCGCTGCGGCACTGACGAGTGATGCAGCCGGTGCGACGCAGCGGATAGCTGCCTGGCTGGCCGGCGCGGGTGATCCTCCGTACCCTGAAGTTTCTGATGATCCCCGGACATCTGCAGAAGAATGGCGCGGCCTGCCGTTTGCCGCCTATGCGCAATTCTGGGCTGCGGCTGACGAATGGTGGCGGAACGCGACCCGCGGCGTTCGCGGGCTTCACGAAGGCAATGCCGATCGGGTTGCGTTCATGGCCAGCGCGATCTTGGACGCCCTACACCCAGCGAATTCAGCGATGACCAATCCCGCGATTCAAAACCGCGCAATGGATACCCAAGGCGCAAACTTTTTCGATGGGGCGCGCCTGTTTCTGGATGATGTCGCACGCGCTCTAAAAGATGAGCCGCCAGCGGGGGCCGAGGCCTACACTCCCGGCGAGACGGTCGCTGTCAGTCCCGGCCGGGTTGTCTTTCGCAACGCCCTGTTTGAACTCATCCAATATCAGCCGACTACGACGGGGGTCAGGCCCGAGCCGATCCTGATCGTTCCCGCCTGGATTATGAAATACTATGTCTTGGATCTCTCACCTCATAATTCCCTAGTGCGTTGGCTGACCGAACAAGGCTTCACCGTCTTCATGATGTCTTGGGTCAACCCCACTGAAGCCCATCGAGAAATCTCGCTGGATGACTACCGGACATTGGGTGTGATGACGGCGCTTGATGCGGTCAGCGCGATTGTTCCTGACCGGGCCATCCATGCGTGTGGTTACTGCTTAGGCGGAACCATTCTGTCCATCGCCGCAGCGACCATGGCGCGCGATGGCGATACGCGGCTCGCCAGCCTCAGCCTGCTTGCGGCCCAGGTTGATTTCTCCGAAGCGGGCGAATTGCTCTTGTTTGTTGATGATGCGCAGATCGCACTGATCGAAGACATGATGTGGCGCCAAGGTGTGCTGAAAGGCGATCAAATGTCGGGGGCATTTTCGTTATTGCGCGCAGAAGACCTGATCTGGGCGAACGTCGGTCAAACCTACCTTATGGGTGAACGCGCCCCTCTCAGCGACCTCATGGCGTGGAGCAAGGACAAGACACGCATGCCCTACCGGATGCATGCACAATACTTGCGCGGATTGTTCCTCGAAAATCGACTTACCGCCGGGCGTTTTGCCGTTGAGGGCAGTGTGATTGCATTACGCGACATCGAATTGGACATGTTTGTGGTTGGCACGGAAAAGGATCACATCGCGCCCTGGCGGTCGGTTTATAAACTGCACCTATTTGCCGACGCCGACATCACGTTTGCTTTGACCGCGGGAGGCCATAATGCCGGCATTGTGTCAGAACCCGGCCATCCGCGCCGCACATTTCGCATCAAGGAGCAAAAGCGCGACGATCCGTATGTATCCCCCGACCGTTGGCGCGAAAATACCTCCCCATGCGACGGATCGTGGTGGCCCGCATGGGCAAGCTGGTTGCATGAGCGCAGCAGCCCAGCGCGTGTATCCCCGCCGTCAATGGGCGCCCCGGCAAAAGGCTACCCGCCCTTGGAGGTCGCGCCGGGACTTTACGTCCATCAACGATAATGGCGGCGCGGTCGACCTTGCATTCAAGTCGCTCTGCGCGCGCGGATACGCTTGACCAATTCGGGCACGGCGACAAACACAGCGCTGAACGCCGCGATCGCAGCCCAGAAGTTCCAAGGCGGCGCGGCGGTCCCCAAAATGCTTTGCAGCGGAGGCAGAAAAACCGCCGCTGAATGGACCATGATGGTGCCGGCAATGGCCATCAATAGCCACGGGTTGCTCGTCCAGCCAATCTTCGCCAATGGCGATCTCAGGGAGCGAAAGCCCAAGACGCTCGCCTTCGAGAGCACCACAATCGCAGTCAACGCCATGGTTTGGGCCACCGCCAATCCCCATGGGAGCCCTCTGGCGAACATCAACAACACAACCACACTGATGCACGCGCCAAATGCGCCGATGAGCGCTAAGGAGCCGGCGTCGAGAATCGGAGCGCCGGGCTCGCGTGGCGGACGGTCCATCACATCGTCCTCAGCCCGCTCCATACCCAGAGCCAGCGCCGTGGCCCCATCGGTCACGAGATTCATCCAAAGGATTTGAACAGGCTTGAGAATGAGCGGCGCGCCAGAGGCCAAATTCACCAACACCGCAATGACTTCGCTGAGGTTGGACGCCAGCAAATACCGGACAAACTTGCGGATGTTGTCGTCTTGGCGGCGCCCCTCACGCATGGCGGCGACAATTGTCCCGAAATCATCGTCCAACAGGACCATATCCGCGGCGGCCTTGGCCGCATCGGTTCCCCGAATTCCCATGGCCACGCCGATATCCGCACGTTTCAGCGCCGGAGCGTCATTGACGCCGTCGCCTGTCATCGCGACGATCTCGCCGGTCTGTTGGAGAAGTCCGACCACTCTGAGTTTATGTTCCGGGGTGGTGCGGCTGAGCACACTCACCGTAGCCAGCGCGTCAGACAATTGCGCGTCGTCCATGGCGTCGATATCACCGCCCGTCAGCACCGCGCCAAACCGAAGCCCCACTTGGTCAGCGATCGCCGCGGCCGTGTTCGGAGAATCGCCAGTGATCATAATCACTCGCGCGCCGGCCGTTTGGGCGGTTTCCACCGCATGACGGGCGTTGGGTCGAGGCGGATCAATGAGCCCCACCAGCCCGACGAGCGTTAGCTGACACTCCAGCGCTTCGGCGTTGGCGGCGTCCTCTTGTCGACACGCGCCGCGCGCGACCGCGATCACTCGCAAGCCTTCAGCGCCCATAGCGGTCGATTTTTCAAGCCAGAAGTCGCGATCGGCCTGCGTCATTGTCCGCTCATCGGCATGATCGAGCATGCGCTCACACAGTGGGGCGACGCATTCCAATGCCCCCTTCATATGAATCTCAGTCGCACTGCCGCGCGAAACCACCACGCTCATGCGTTTGCGTTCTGAGGAAAACGGGACTTCGGCGATACGCTCGCCTTGGTCGAGATCTGGACCTAGCAGCGCTTTCGCAGCGTCGACGAGCGCCGCCTCGGTTGGTGATCCAACAGCCAGACCATTTTCAGCGACAACGGCATCGTTGCAAATCGCGGACGTTTCAAAAACCGCACGCTCTTCGGCTTTGAGCTCACCGGCGGCTATCGAATCGATGTCGCGGTCGGTCTTCGCCGTGACCAGTTGAGCGACTTTCATGCCGCCGGTGGTGAGCGTCCCGGTTTTGTCCGTACAAATTACGGTCGCAGACCCCAGCGTCTCCGCCGCCCGAAGTCGGCGCACCAGAGCATTGCGTTTGGCCATCGCGTGAACCCCGATGGTCAAAGACAGCGCGACCACTGCCGGCAAACCCTCGGGAACCGCCGCTACGGCGAGGGATACACCGGTCATAAACATCGTCAGGAGGTCACGATCGGTGAAGACGCCCAGTAGGGTAATGCCGCCGGCCATCGCCATGGCGGCCAACCCCAGCTTTTTCCCCAATGCGCCCAATCGTTTTTGTAAGGGCGTGGGCGCGCGCTTCACTGTGGCCGCGAGCGCAGCGATCCGTCCGAATTCAGCATGCGCACCTGTCGCTGTGGCAATGCCCTGCCCGCGCCCAGTACTGACTGTCGTTCCCGCGTGAACCATGCTCCAGCGCTCAGCGAGGGGCGCGTTGGGGTCGTCAGCGCCAATTTGTTTCGCAACTGGGGCTGATTCTCCGGTTAGCGCCGACTCATCCACGGTCAAGCTTGTGGCCGCGATCAACTTGAGATCGGCGGGAATGCGCGCACCGGCGGCGATGTTCACCAGATCGCCGGGAACCAGCTCGCGCGCATCAATGGTCTGGGGGGCGCCGTCGCGCACCACCTCACAATTGGGCGCCAGCATTTTCGTCAACGCTTCAAGAGCACGTTCCGCCCGCCATTCTTGGGAAAAGCCCAACAGGCCATTGAGCACGACTATCACGGCGATGGTGATGGAATCGGCGATATGCCCCAACGCGGCAGAGATAATGGCCGCGACCAGGAGGATGCCGATCAAAGGGTCGACAAACTGGCGCATCAAGGCCGCCGGCCAAGAGAATGTCTCCTTGCGCTCCACATCATTGGGACCAAAGGCGGCCAGCCGACTTGCGGCATCGGAAGCGGACAACCCCGTCTTGCAAGAGAGTCCTAGCGCATCCGCGACGGCCTCAGGGTCCAAGGCGAATGCCTTTGAAACCGACTGTTCGGGCAGCAATACGCCATCGGCCAGCTCCTCTGTGCTCGAGTATGTCTGATCCATCGCTTCGATCGAACCTGCTCAGTCCACACGTTTAGGATCACCCTGCTAACCCTGGGAAGCAGCGCATGCACCTCCGTAGTTTTGCGTAAACCGCATCGTGTCTCATTACCGATGAAACCGCGTTCGGGATTGGACAGAGGCGCCAGAGGCCTTTGATCCGAACCCACCAAGCTGGGCCATTGGGCGCTTGAGTTTCCGGAATCAATCATATCGACGGGCCCAATGCGCCGTTGCAATTTATCAGCTCGACCGGGATCTTGTAACCGATGTCGGACCACGGCTTGCTCAATGGGTTCTTCTTTTTGCCTCTACCAGCGTTATGCTTGAATTCATCTGTCGTGACATCTGTCCGCCTGGCCCAATGGGCGTCCCGCAGCGCTTTTTCTCAGTTGAGATGAAAGTATTAGCGTAGGCGCCATACCTCGCGGTATGGCGCTTTGGTCGAAGTCGAATTGTGAATACACCGCATGATTGATCCTCTCGACCGGGAATTTGGACCCCTTCTTTTTGGTACGAGCATAAATCGGATTTGGCAGCGATTGTCGGTGGGACTGCTGGGCGTCTAGCTACGTCGCTGCGTGTGAACTCGCACCGGAATGGGCTTGGCATATCCCCAACCCAGATGATCAAGCGCCCGTCCGCGGCGGATCAGCTGGCGCGCTTCGCTGTCCATGCCGAGATCCCGCAGGATCTTCGCCTGTTTGGCCAGAGCCCGGGCAAGGGTGAGCAGGGTTTCGCTGGTGGTGCGTCGCATTGGCGTTCTCCTTGTGTGTACTGAGGTACGGCGCTGCGCGCTGTTCGGTTCCCACGCTGCGTCAGCTTGTCCCACGATCTCGCGAACCCACGATATGTCGCATTCACCGCGTGGGCCCGCGCACCATGTTGTGGTTATGACAAAGGAGAGACTACTGTGACCGGACACCACATCCAGCTTGACGCCCACCACGCCCCCCAAGGGCCACGCGACCGGATCGCGCTTGGCGTCGTGCGGTTCATGCGGGTGTTCGCTGATCTATTCTTCCGCAAACGTTATGGTCACCGGGCGGTGGTGCTTGAAACCGTCGCGGCCGTGCCCGGCATGGTTGGCGGCCTACTGCAACACCTGAAGGCGCTGCGTCATATCCGTGATGACCAGGGCTGGATCCGTACGCTGTTGGACGAAGCGGAAAATGAGCGCATGCATTTGATGACGTTCATTCAGGTGGCTCAGCCGTCCCTGCTCGAGCGGATCATCATCATGATCGCGCAAGCGGTGTTTTATAACGTCTACTTCTTCACCTATCTGTTTTTTCCACGCACGGCCCATCGCATCGTTGGATATCTCGAAGAAGAGGCCGTTAAGAGCTACACGCAATATCTCGACGAGATCGACGCGGGGAAGTTGGAGAATGGGCCAGCGCCACGGATTGCGATCGACTATTGGCGCTTGCCCGCCGACGCGCGTTTGCGCGACGTGGTCATTGCGGTGCGCGCTGATGAAGCCGAGCATCGCGACGTCAACCACGGATTTGCAGACGCCTTGACCAGGCGCAAAGCGAACCCGTTGGCCGCGGCGAGAAAACGCGGGAGCCGCCGGGCAGTGTGAGCTCGCTCTCGCTCGATCGGCTGGCGATGCGCACCGGCATCCAATGGATGTCTGGCGACGTAAACCGGTGCGAAGGAGCCAATCATGACTAAATCCGCTAAAACTTCGTCGAGACACGACAATCAAGACTGTGATCACCGGCCTTCGCTCGACGATCCGTTTTTCAATCAACGCGGCGCGCTGGCGCTTGATCGTGACCGGGCGGGCCATCGCCGCTTCGCACTGTTTTACGAAGACATGCTGAGCTAGCGGCCGCGC
>CAZWVH010000046.1:0-24199 GCA_964636945.1 uncultured Caulobacterales bacterium
AGCAATAACGGCTTACGCCTGATTCAGGGCTTTGAGGGATTTCACCGCTCCATTGACGGGGGCAAGAGCGCTCAAGCCTATCGGGATGCTGTGGGCGTGCTCACCATTGGCTGGGGGCACACGCGCACGGTGAAGTCGGAAGACATGATCATCAGCCGCGACCAGGCCGAGGACTTGTTGCGCAAAGATGTGGCGGGCGCCGAGGCTGCGGTCAACAAAGCGGTCAAAGTGCCGATCAACCAGAATCAATTCGATGCTTTGGTCTCGTTTGTCTTCAATTTGGGCGAAGGCAATTTCCGCAAGTCGTCCTTGCTGCGTAAATTGAATGACGGCCAATACAGCGAAGTCCCGTCTGAGTTTCTGCGTTGGGTCAATGCAGGTGGTAAGCCACTGCCTGGTCTGGTGCGCCGGCGCAAGGCCGAGGCGGCGCTGTTTGAGGCGGATGAATCGGAAATGGTGGAAGTCACCGAAACCGGCGATGTGATGATCCGCATGAGCTATGCGCCTTCGCCGGAGGTCAGCACCGCGCGCCGCGTAGAGACGGCCAATCAGGAAAAGCCGCTCGCAAAAAGCCGCACCATGCAGGCGGGCACGGCGGCCACCGTCGTGGCGGGCGGCGGCGCCGCGCTGGAGACCTTGGACAGTCTTACTACTGGAGTCAGTGACGTGGCGGGGAGCGCTTCAGATAGCCTGGCGCAGGTATCGGAAAGCTTGGAATCGCTTAACGAGTTGGCCGACGGCACATTGGACACTGTCATCCAGCAAGTGAACGAGGCGCAATCGGCGATCCAACAGGCCGAGTCGACCATCGATACAGCCACTCAGACGGCGGAAACGGTACAGGGCTTGCCCGCGAAAATTGCCAATTTGTTCAGCAATTTCAAACAATTCCTGGTGGATCTGGGGCTGAAGCCGGAGTGGATCGATATCGGGATTTGGGTAATTCTCGCTTTGCTGGCGCTGCGCATTATACAGGCTCGCATGGACGACCGCGCCAAAGGGCGGCGTTAGACCTTCGGCGCGATCAAGACGCAGCGGAATTATTCCGCCGCGTGCAACATGGCGATTTGTTCTGGACGCACTTCCAGCTGCACCCGCCCGATGCGGAAACCAAACTTGGAAATCGTGGCGCGGTTAATCACCACGCCATCAGTGGTGCGCACGAAGACGTCACGCAAGGTCACCACCGTGCCGTTAGACAAGCGCAACTCATATTGCAGGCGGAAAACGTCGCCATCCTGATAGCCGCGCGCGAGGCCGACCGTGTCCTCGCGACCACCAGTCCATTCGCCATTGGCTTGGCGCGTGAGCGTCCACGTGCGCCGATATTCTTCGCCATCGTCCCAGACGAAGTCTTCCACCAACGTGAAGGTGTTTGTGGCGTCGTCCCATGCGCCATCCAGATAGACTGTGAACTCGCGGTCGCCACTAATGGCGTCGACCCGTCCACGACCGACCGCCTTGCCGATCAGGTCCCGCTCGAGCACGAATGTTGGCGTTGTTGCGCCGAGGTCAGGCGCTTTGGGCTGTGATGCGCATGCGCTGGTCAGCGCAAGAAAACCTCCGAGAACACTGCGTGAGACCGTTCGAAACATGCTTTTATCTTGCCTCTAGCTGGGATTGCGAAATACCCCATTGTTACGCGGTGCGCATTCGATCGGTTCAAAACGCTGAGATAAGAATTGGTGAAGCCCTCAAGGGGGCGAGAGGGGTGCTGGACTAGCTTGCTATGGATGGTTGAGCGCTTAAGGGGCTCAACGCCGTCTCAATGTCGTCCAGCGTTGTCGACCATGAGCACACAAAGCGATGGCAGCCCCCGGGCCAGGGATAGAAGTTCACGCCATGGTCGCGCAGCGTGGCGGCGTCATTGTCGGAAAGGCGGACAAAAACTTCATTGCCATCCACAGGGTGGACTAATTCACCGCCATGATGCGTCGTGAAGCGCTCGGCCAAATGCCGGGCGGCCGCGTTGGCTCGAGCGGCCAGCGTCAGCCATAAATCATCAGCCAGATAGGCATTAAGCTGGGCGCTTAGATAGCGCATTTTCGCCGGCATATGCCCTGCGCGCTTGGCGCGGGCGGCGAGCTCGCCAACCCGGTCGCGCATGGCGCCAAACAGGACAATGACATCACAGCCAAGCGCGCCGTTCTTCGTCGCTCCAAAGGTCAGCACATCGACGCCAGCGCGCCAGGACAAATCCGCTGGCGACTGGCCGGTGGCGTCGATGGCATTGGCAAAGCGCGCTCCGTCCAGATGCACGCTCAGACCGTGGCGACGCGCAAGTTCGGCGCGTTCGGCGATTTCAGCACCGGTGTAGGCCGCTCCGGACTCGGAGAGATTGGTCAGCGACAGCACTTGAGCCGGAGTTTCGTGGACAAAATCAGGATGACGCGCGGCCAGTGCGGCGGAGAGACTGTCCATGCTAATTTTGGCGTGCGGCCCGTCGAGCAACTGCAATTTGCCTCCGCCGGTGAAGAATTCCGGTGCGCCACGCTCATCACGCTCGATGTGCGCCTCGCGATGGCACAAGATTGATCCCGTGGACGGGCACAGTATGGCCAATGCCAGCGCATTGGCGGCTGTACCGCTGATGCACGGGTAGATTTCAACGTCGGTCTCAAAGATTTCGGCCATGGCGCGCTTGGCCGCCGCGCTGGTCTCGTCGGCGCCATAACTGGGCGCTTTGCCTGAATTGATGGCCGATAACGCCTCAAGGATGGCGGGGTGCGCGTGCGCCTCAGTGTCGGATCCGAACATGCCGCTAGTGAGACGTCGCGTTAATCGCCTGTCAAGAATGCAAATGTCTTTGCACACAATCCCAGGCGGTGTTTCCATGGCTTCGAATCGAATGACGCGCTACACGCTGGGGACGCGGTGTAAGAGTTTGGGAGGGGCGTGGCATGATCTGGGTGGTGCGGGCATTTTTGGGCCTGGCGGGGCTTGCGGCGCTGTTGGCGTTTGGCGGCTTGTTCATTCCAGGCGTCACGCGGGTGGAGGCCACCGCCTTTGTCGATCGGCCCGCCGTTTCAGTTTACACGATTGCTGCTGATGTGCGGGCCAATGCCGAATGGGCGCTTTGGCAAGTTCGCTCTCCGGTCGACGCCATTGATGTGTCTTCCCCGCCAACAGGTGAAAACGCTTGGGTGTCTTGGCGCACGCTGGACGGCGGAAAAGGCCGGCAGACCATCACGCTGGCTGAACCTCATGCCTTGGTGCAGAGCACGCTGGATTTTGGACATCGCGGTCAGGCGCGCAGCGTCATTGCCATTGACGAACAGTCTGACGGCGTTCAGGTGCGTTTGCGCTATGAGGCCAATCATGGCTTGGACATTATCGGGCGATACGCAAGCCTTCTGACCCGTCGGCAAATTCGCACCGCGGTCGAAGAGAGTTTGGCCGCACTGCGCAGCCAGGCCGAAGCGCTGCCTGATGCCGACTTCGCGCAAATTGACATCCGCGAGACCATGAGCGAACCCATGGCCATCGTCTTTGCTGAACGCGTGGTCAGCGGCGGCGCCCAGGACCATGAAACGGCCTTAAGCGAGGCGTTCGCCGCGGTGAGACAAGAAATGTCGCGCCAAGACCAATTGCCAGCCGGACCCCCAATGGTCATCACATTGGAATGGAGTCCGCCGCTGTGGCGGTTTCGCGCCGCGATCCCCTATTCTGGCCGACCCGGCGAGGATGGCGCGTCAGTGGTTTATGGCGCAATTGACGCCGGTCCGGTGGTCAGCGTCACTCATCAGGGCCCACTGCGCAGGGGGGGCGAAGTCTATGGGCAACTCCAAGCGTACATTGCCGCTCATCGATTGGCGCCGGATGGGCCTGCTCGCGAAATCTTAACCCCGGACGGGGCGAGCGCTTCGCCGGACGATCAAACCACGACCATTGTCGCGCCTGTGCGGGCGCTCGAGGGCGAGCGCATCGAAGATTAGGCGGGGCGAATGCAGTCTCCCGGCTTGCGCTTTGCAGCTCAGGCGAGCAACCCTGCGCGTGGTGGTCACTCAAGGAGAGCGCAATGGCGAAGTGGTGGCATGGCATTGTTTTAGGGGCGGCGCTCTGTGCGGCGCCTGTGGCTGCGCAAGACGCGCAAGATGCGGAGACGGGCGAGGAGGCGGCAGCGGAGGACGTGGCGCCCTCATTTCGATTCACTGACCACGCCCGCGCACTGCGTGGGCAATGGTCTGGCGAGCTGACCTATCGCGATTTTCAATCTAATGCGCGTGTGACGATTCCGGTGGACGTGACCGTCACGTCGCCTGAAGGCGCGCCTTTCATCGCCGCCACTTTCGCCTACACCGACCCCGACCAGCAAATGTTTAGCCACACAGTGATTCAGCCGGTGGGCTCGAGCGGACTGCGCGTGGCTGATTTCGGTCGTGATGGCATAACGGTGGCGGTGCGTGCGGTGACGCAGTTCATGCAGGACGAAGACAGTTATATTGTGGTGTATGAGGAGCAGGGCCGGGATAATGGTCAAAGCGCCACCGTGCGCCATACCGAAACCGTATCGGATGCCCGCTATAGCTTACGCCGAGATGTGCGCATTGATGGCGAAGAAGAGTTTGTGTTTCGCAACGAAATCGCACTAAGTCGGGCGCAATAACCCTGTGCTTGTCTTAACAGAACGGCCCCTTGGCCCCACATAAAGCATGTTGTTCGCCCGCTGAAAGGAACGTGTTGCGATGGATTTTGTCGACGCCCCACCCACGCCGAACGCTCCCCTAAGCCAAGCCATCGGCCGGGTAAAACCGTCGGCCACCATTGCGGTGACCACCAAAGCTGCAGAACTGCGCGCAGCCGGGCGCGATGTGATCGGCCTGGGCGCCGGTGAACCAGATTTCGATACGCCCGATTCTATTAAACAAGCCGCCGTGGAGGCGATTGCCGAGGGCAAGACGAAGTACACGCCCGCGGATGGATTGCCTGAGTTAAAACAGGCGATCGTCGACAAATTTAAGCGCGATAACCAGCTGGACTACACCAAGGACCAAATTCACGTCGCGCCAGGCGGCAAGCCGGTAATTTACAACGCATTCGTGGCAACTCTCGATCCGGGTGACCAGGTGATCGTCCCCGCGCCATATTGGGTGTCCTATCCTGAAATGGTCCGCCTGGCTGGTGGCGAGCCGGTTGTGGTGGATTGCGGGCCTGAAACCGCTTGGAAACTGACGCCCGAAGCGATCGAGAAGGCCATCACGCCGGCCACGAAGTGGATCATTCTCAACTCACCGTCCAATCCCACCGGCGCAGGATATAGCGCCAGCCAATTGCAAGCGCTCGGCGACGTGCTTGTCCGTCATCCCCAGGTCTGGGTGCTCACTGACGATATGTACGAGCATTTGGTCTATGATGATTTTGCGTTTTCCACGATCGCTCAAGTTGTTCCCAGATTGATGGGACGCACGCTCACCATGAATGGTGTGTCCAAAGCTTATGCCATGACTGGCTGGCGGATCGGCTATGCCGGCGGGCCGGCTGACCTGATCAAGGCCATGCGCAAAGTGGCCAGCCAAACCACGTCCAATCCGTGCACAATCTCACAATGGGCGGCGATCGCTGCCCTTAACGGACCACAAGATTTCATCGCCAGTCGAAATGAGGTGTTTCGCGAGCGCCGTGATCTTGTGGTCCGTGAACTTAACGCCGCCAAAGGCGTAAGCTGTCAGACACCGGTTGGCGCGTTCTATGTGTTTCCCGATGTCAGCGAATTGATGGGCGCCACCTCGCCGGGCGGGGCGAAAATGACTGATGATCTGTCGTTTGCGGGAGCATTGCTCGAAGAAGAAAACGTGGCCGTCGTACCCGGTTCGGCCTTCGGCCGGGACGGGGCGTTCCGAATTTCTTACGCCACATCCACCGAGGCATTGAGTGAAGCCATGAAGCGCATCCAGCGCTTTTGCGATGGTGTCCAGTAAAGTGCTACAGTTGACCTGGCGGCGGCGAAGACGACATCCAAAGTGCAAACGCGTGATAATGGGCGCTATCGAATTGGACGGGACATGGTGACTGCGCGATTGGCGGAGGGGCGAATGGCATTCATCCGCATTGCGTTATGCTCGCTTGCTGGGTGCATGGCCGTGGCTTCGTGCGGTCGCCAGGAGCCGCCCGATGACCCGGGAGTATTGCGCAGGGCCATATCCGTTGCGCCCCAGTCCCTCGACCCGCACTACGCCAATACCGCCCAAGAGATGGCCATCGCGATGGACCTCTTTGAGGGCCTGTATGCCTTTGGTCCAGGGGGCAATCCTGCCTTGTCTGGCGCAGCCGAAGTGGAGGTCAGCGCGGACGAGCTAACCTGGACATTCCGGCTGCGGACCGCCAATTGGTCGGATGGAGAACGGGTCACGGCCGACGATTATGTCTTCAGCTTACGCCGGGCCTTGCGGCTTGATCCGCCGTCCGCCTTGGCGCCCATGTTACATGTGATCGCAGGGGCGCGGGCTTACGCGGCGGGTGACGACGACGCCTTGGCCGTCAGGGCGGTGAACCGGCAAACGCTCGAGATCAAACTCGCTCATGTTGAGCCCCATTTGCCTGAAATATTAGCCCTCCCCATCGCGGCGCCTGTGCCGGAGCATGTTGTCGTTGTGCACTCCACGGCATGGACTGATCCCAGTCGACTTGCGGTGAATGGCCCCTATGTCCCCAGCGGTGAAACCACTGAGTCTGGTGTTCAATTGATGGTCAATCCAGCATTCGGTGAGAACGAAGCGCCATGTTTTCACACAGTTGAGTATCAAGTGATTGCGCAGCGCGAAGAGGCGTTTGCTGCCATTGTCAACAATGGCGTCGACATCGCCACCAATGCGATCATGCCTCGCGAACAACAAATGATGGCAGCGCTCAGCAAGTCATATCGTCAGTATGAGGGACAGAGCACAATTGTGCTGGCCCCCAATGCGCAATTTGCCCCGTTTGATGATCTCAGAGTGCGTCAGGCGCTGGCCTTGGCTATCAATGTGGAAGAGTTGGCCCAAACCGGTTTGCCACGCCTCGCCACACCTGCCTATCGGCTGACGCCGCCGGCAATTGTGGGATCAGGAGCGTCGCTGGACATGGGTATCGAAGCGACATTGGAAGAACGGCGCACCCAAGCGCGCGAACGATTGGTCGCTGCCGGCTTTCACGAGGGCCGGCCTCTGCAATTTGTTTTATCCTACCCGGCCAGTCCGATCAGCTCTCGGCTTGTGGACTTGGTGCGTCAGGACATTGAAGCCGTTGCGCCTTGGGTGTCGGTGGAGCTGCGCCCCATCGCGCCGGACTTGCATTTGGCGGATTTATCGGCTGGGGCGTTCCAAGTCGCCATCGACGAAAAGCGCGCGCAATTCAACGATCCCACAGCGCTGCTGCAGCAGTTTTTGCCTTGGGTAGGGCCCATGAACCACACCAACTGGACCGATGTGGAGTTCACGGCATTGTACGAAGCGGCTCAAAACCAAACTGACCCCGCGATTCGGCGTCGCATTCTCAGTCGAGCTGAGCGATTGGTGATGAGCGCCTCAGCGGTGATCCCGCTGGTGCACATCGACAACTTTGCGTTTGTGAATTCAAGCCTCTCGGAATGGACCGATAATCAAGGCGCCCGCCATCCGTCCTACTATTTGTGCCGACGGGGACCAGGGCTGACGTCACTCGAGCCAATTCGGGAGTAGATTGCGCCGCATCGGAGCGTCATGCGGCTTTGGTTGGTCTGAGCGGCCAGAATTTTGGGTGTAATTTTGGGTGTAACCTTAAGGAGCACGACATGGCGGTTGATATTGATATTGCAAAAGACGATCGGGAGAAAATCGCACAGGGATTGGCGCGCGTTCTTGCTGACACGTATGCCCTTTATCTCAAGACGCATGGGTATCACTGGAATGTCACCGGGCCTCACTTCGCCGGTTTGCACACAATGTTTGAGGAGCAATACCGCGAATTATGGACCGCCACTGACGAAATTGCCGAGCGCATCCGCGCGCTTGGCGTTTATGCGCCCGGATCAGGCGCAGAGTTCGCATCACTCACCAGCATCAAAGAAGCTCAAGGCGTGCCCAAGGCGAATGACATGGTGGCTGATTTGGCGACGGGGCATGAGCAAGTCGCTCGCACCGCCCGCGAGGCCTTCCCTGTGGCCGAAGAGGCGAATGACCAGCCAACCATGGACCTGCTCACCGAACGGATGACCGCCAGCGAAAAGGCGGCCTGGATGCTCAGGGCCCAGGTGGGATAGTGCGTCATATGAATTATTTATGACAAAAAATCACCGGGTCAGCGCTCTGACCCGGTGAAAGTTTGTCGAAAGGACCGTCAGAAGGGGTCGACAATCCTAATTGGGCATATAGACCGTTTTGCATCGCAACAAAACCCGTGCAGTGCAATATTTTACGAGCCAGAAGATTGTGTGCGGCCGTCTGCCGCGAGGGCGGCGGCCTGAAGCATGAACAGCCAACGACACAGCAATCGGCGCATAACGGTTCCAGATCACTCAGCCTGATCAATCCAAGTTTTGGTCAATCGAAGACCTATTGGGCCTACATCCTATTCAGCCGCCGAGGCGATGGCCGGTTGACTGGCCAGCCAGCGTTCAGCTTCCAACGCGGCCATGCATCCCATGCCCGCGGCTGTCACGGCCTGACGGTAGACATCATCGGTCACATCGCCGGCGGCAAATACGCCGGGAATCGACGTCACCGTTGAGTCAGGCTCAGTCACAATGTAATTGCCCGTTTTCATCACCAATTGGTCCTTGAACAATTCAGTGGCGGGCGCGTGGCCAATGGCGACGAAAAACCCATCGACCTCAATGTCTTGGGTCTGGCCTGTTTCGGTACTCTTAATGCGTAGTCCGGTGACGCCACGCGGTTCGGTTTCGCCCAGCACCTCGTCAACGGTGTGATGCCAAATCACATTGATCTTGGGGTGGGCGAAGAGACGATCCTGCATGATTTTTTCGGCACGCAGCGAATCGCGTCTGTGGATCAAGGTCACGTGCTCCGCGAAATTGGTGAGAAACAAGGCTTCTTCGACCGCAGTGTTTCCACCGCCCACGACAGCGACTTTTTTGCCGCGATAGAAGAAGCCGTCGCACGTGGCGCACGCCGACACGCCAAAGCCTTGGAAATGTTGTTCTGACGGCAAGCCCAACCATTTGGCCTGGGCGCCGGTCGCAATGATCACCGAATCGGCAGTGTGCACGTCACCGCTGTCAGCCGTAAGGCGGAACGGACGGGTTTGCAGGTCCACGGCCGCAATCACGTCCGGGATGATTTCGGCGCCCACATGTTCGGCCTGGGCACGCATCTGCTCCATCAGCCAGGGGCCCTGAATGACGTCGGCAAAGCCAGGATAGTTTTCCACATCGGTGGTGATGGTCATCTGACCACCAGGCTGGAGGCCGGCAAACACCACCGGACTGAGATTGGCTCGTGACGTATAAATCGCCGCTGTGTATCCCGCAGCGCCGGAGCCGATGATGGCGACTTTGTGGTGGCGTGGGCTGGTCATGTGCTCGGCTCCCTTTGGATGGCTGGGTGTTTGCATCGTTGCAGCGTCATATAGGCGATTTGGGCGTGGAGCGCACGGGGCTCAACGGGCTGGCTGACGTCAAGGTGAAATCATGCGATGGCGAGTGAGGATGGGTGTTAGTCGCCCGCCGCCACGCGTTCAAGGTCGACCAACCGTCGGACATTGGTGACGTCAATTGGTCGATGCCCCTGAATATCGCCCAGCATGTCGAAGGATATGCGCCCGGTCTCAACCAAATGGGCGGCGTAGGCATGGAGTGAGCGGTTTCCGGTACGACACTGCAGCACCACAATGCCATCGGACTGGAACAACACGTCTGTGAGTTGGCCCGCCGTGTCGCTTTGCCAGCCATGCGCGCGGCCAATGGGAAGCGCGACATAATTCATGCCGCGCTCACGCACTGCGGCGGGAAAATCGAAGGGTAGGGCTTCAGTCTCTTTATCCGAGCGCGAATTGATCACCACGGCGACGCCTGCGGCCGCCCATGCGTCCAGATCCGCTTGGTCGGGCTGGGCGGCAATCCAAATCTGGTTTTCTGGCTGAGCGACGATTTGCCCTGGAGCACTCTGGGCTTTGGCGGCGACAGCGCTCAGTAATGTGCAGCAGAGCAAGGCAAGGCGGCGCATGGGACAGTCCTCAATGTTTGGGCCATCACCTCACATGGGAAGCCGCGCCGACACGATCCAGTCACGAGTTTGTGGTGAAAGATTGCGGTGTCTGACGCATGCTTATTGGGCGTCCAAGAGTTTCAATACGGCCTGAGCTGCGCGCTCGGTTTCATTGAAGGCGGGCGTTGGCCAAATTTCGAGCGCGCCCTCAAAGGGCCGCGCTAGGCCGCGCGTCATCAACGCGTCATAGAGTTCTGTGAACTTGCCGTCTTTGCCCGCCATCGCCAGCAGCATGACCGGTACGCCTGCGCTGGCGGCCTCGGTGAGCATGTTGGTCGAGTCCTTGGTCACCAGAGCAACGTCGGCTGCTGCGAGGAAGGCGAAATAGGGGTTTGGACCGTCATCGTCACCCGTCCAGAGCCAGACATCGCCCGCTGATCCAAATGCGCCGCGAAGGGCGGAAAGCACGTCGGGCGGGGTGCGCCTGGAGGTGGAAATCATCAGGCTGGCTTCGCCTTTGAGGCGGATCAGGTCATCAATAAGCTGACTTGCCAAGTCCGGAGTGAGCGAATGGCGTTTCGACACGCCGCCAATCAACACGGCCGCCCTCGGGCCCGGCAAAAAATTGATCCGGTCGGCAAACTGCTCTCTGGCGCGGCTGAGGATTTGGGGCGTGATCCGGTTGGGCGAACCTAAAATCGGAAAAACATTGGCGCCGGTTAAGCCGTCATGTTCGGGCGGCACAATGAGATCGAACAGTTTGTGGCTGCGCTTGGGATCTTGGACAAACACAAATTTGGCGGCCCGATGGCGTTGTTTGTCCACGCTCGCTCGGTAAAGCGCGGACCGTCCGCATCCGATCCACAAATCGGGCGAAGCCTCCCCGGCTTTGGGTGTAATCAGATGGTCGCGCATCTGGGTGAACATGCCTTGCGCCATGCGGCTCGCGCTAGGGCGCGGTGCATGGTGGATGATCACCTCTAGAGCCATGGATCGCGCGACAGCCTCAGCCAGGCCGAGCGCTTGGTTCTCAATGCCGCGTCGACCGTCGCTCACCACCCAACATGATGGAACTCGTTTATTTCGTTTTGCTGCGCGTCCCACTGGGTCAATGGCCTGTGGTGTTTGCACAGCTAACTCACCTTTGCGCCGCATGGGGCCAGCCGGAGGCTAGACCCAATCCACACCGAGAATTTCGTAGGATTTAGCGCCGCCAGGTGCAGCCACTTCAACCACATCGCCGGCTTCCTTGCCAATCAGTGCGCGTGCGATCGGTGATGTGATGGAAATCTTTCCCGTGCGGACGTCAGCTTCATCCTCGCCCACAATTTTATACGCGGCTTCTTCATCAGTATCTTCGTCAACGACTTTCACCGTGGCGCCGAACTTGATTGAAGCTCCTGAAAGTTTAGTCACATCAATAACCTGGGCGCGTGAAAGCTTGTCTTCAATTTCAAGCACACGACCTTCGATGAACGCTTGTCGTTCTTTGGCGGCGTGGTATTCGGCGTTTTCCGATAGATCACCATGCGCACGCGCTTCTTCAATCGCTTGAATCACGGCTGGACGCTCTTTGGTTTTCAAACGCTTAAGTTCTTCATCGAGGGCCTTATAACCCTCCATAGTCATCGGTACTTTTTCCATGTTTGGAGCTATCCCGTATAAGGGTCGTTATCAGTTATGGGCACGTCGTTGACTAAGCCGTTAGAGAGTAAGACTGCAGTGAGCGCACTTCAAGCGCGCCGGCTGCCGAAGCGGTGATGGCGTCGACTGCGGCATGAGCGCCGCGCACGGTGGTATAGCAAGGCACACCCATTGAGAGCGCAGTGTGGCGGATCGAAAATGAATCGCGCAAGGCCTGGCGTCCTTCCGTGGTGTTGCAGATAAAGGTCACTTCACCGTTTTTAATGGCGTCAACGATGTTGGGGCGACCTTCATACACTTTAAGAACCGGTTTTACATCAATATTTTGCTTTTGAAGGAACTCCGCCGTGCCGCGGGTTGCGATCACGGCAAAGCCGGCGGCGATCAGGGCGCGCGCCAAGGGGGCGGCGGAGAGCTTGTCTGAATCCTTGACTGAGACAAAAGCCGTGCCCGTTTGGGGCAGGCTGATATTGGCGCCCATCTGGCTCTTGGCGAAGGCGAGGGCAAAAGCCGAATCAATGCCCATGACTTCGCCCGTGGAGCGCATTTCCGGTCCTAGAATTGGATCAGCGCCAGGAAATCGGCGGAACGGCATCACCGCTTCTTTGACCGCAATGTGGTCGAGTGGGCGCATCTCTGGCGCCAGATCGGACAGCATGCCGCCCGCCATCACTTTGGTGGCGATGCGCGCCACTGGAACACCGGTGGCTTTGGCCACAAATGGCACGGTCCGCGACGCGCGCGGGTTGACCTCGAGCACAAAAATGGTCTGGCCTTGGATCGCGAATTGGATGTTGATCAAGCCGCGGGCACCCAACGCCGTCGCGAGCAAATGGGTTTGGTCATGCAGCTCATCAATGATGTCGGGGGGTAAGGAAAAGGGCGGCAAGGCGCAGGCGCTGTCGCCTGAATGCACCCCGGCTTCTTCGATGTGTTGCATCACGCCAGCGACGAACACGTCTTCGCCGTCGCAAATGGCGTCAACATCCACTTCCACCGCGTCGGTGAGATAGCGATCAACCAGGAGCGGGGCGTCTCCCGATACGACCACGGCGTCGCGCACATAGGTTTCAAGATCATTCTCGTCGCGCACCACTTCCATGGCGCGCCCGCCCAGCACATAAGACGGGCGCAGCATGAGGGGAAAGCCCAACTTCTCAGCGGCCGCGAACGCCTCTTCCGGCGATCGGGCCAATGCATTTGGCGCTTGATTGAGGCCCAGATCGTTAAGCAATTGGGTGAAGCGCTCCCGGTCCTCAGCGCGATCGATGGCGTCAAATGTCGCGCCCAGAATGGGGGCGCCCGCCGCCTCCAATGATCGAGCCAATTTCAGCGGCGTTTGTCCGCCAAATTGGACAATCACCCCCAAGATCTCCCCAGTTTCACGCTCTTTCTCGATGATATCGAGCACATTCTCAACGGTCAGGGGTTCGAAATAGAGGCGGTCAGCCGTGTCATAGTCGGTGGACACGGTCTCTGGGTTGCAATTCACCATGATCGACTGCACGCCCATGTCTGTGCAGGCAAAAGCAGCGTGACAACAGCAATAGTCGAACTCAATGCCCTGGCCGATACGGTTGGGTCCGCCACCCAGAATAATGATTTTTTTTACATGATCGGGCGCGGCTTCGCATTGGCCGATCACCGGCGCGTCGTCAGGCGTGCTCAACTCCGCCTCATAGGACGAATACATATAGGGCGTTTCGGCGCGAAATTCGGCGGCGCACGTGTCCACGCGCTTGAACACAGGCCGCGGTGCGCCGGAGGCATGGCGCGCTTGGCGCACATCCATTTCCGCCGCACCCGTCAGCTTTGCGATGCGTGCGTCGGCAAATCCCAATTGCTTAAGGTCCAGCCAAGTCGCCGCCGTCCAGCCGGCCAAATTCTCAGATCGTCGGACGATCCATCGTTCGGCGTCGATGATGTGATTGATGTGACGCAGGAACCAAGGATCATAGCCCGTGACGGCGGCAATCTCCTCCACCGTGTGACCGCGCCGGAGCGCTTCTGCGCACAGGCGCAAGCGGTCGGGCATGGGGTCGGAGAGTGCAGCGATCATGGGCCGCGAGGGCTGGTCGGTCGCTGCGCCATCGACCACCATTTCGTCGAGACCATCAAGCCCCGTTTCCAATGAGCGATACGCCTTTTGCAGCGCTTCAGGAAAGGTGCGGCCAATGGCCATCGCCTCGCCCACCGATTTCATGCTGGTGGTTAGATTGGTATTGGTTCCGGCGAACTTTTCGAAAGCAAAACGCGGCGCCTTGACCACCACATAATCCAGCGTGGGTTCGAAACTGGCAGGCGTGGCGCCGCCTGTGATGTCGTTCTCGAGTTCGTCCAGCGTGTACCCAACCGCCAATTTGGCGGCGACCTTTGCGATGGGAAATCCGGTGGCCTTGGACGCCAGTGCGGACGATCGCGACACGCGCGGATTCATCTCAATCACCACCATGCGCCCATCTTTGGGATCGACAGCAAACTGTACATTCGAGCCGCCGGTCTCCACGCCGATCTCACGCAGGACGGCAATGGCGGCGTCGCGCATGCGCTGATACTCGCGATCCGTGAGAGTCATGGCGGGCGCCACCGCCCAGCTGTCGCCCGTGTGGATGCCCATGGCGTCAATGTTTTCGATGGAGCAGACAATGATGGCGTTGTCGGCGCGGTCGCGCACCACCTCCATCTCATACTCTTTCCAGCCCACCAGCGATTCTTCGACCAGCACCTGTGTGACTGGCGAGGCGGCCAAGCCATTGGCGACGATTTCGGTGAACTCCTCGCGGTTATAGGCAATGCCGCCGCCTGTGCCGCCAAGTGTGAAGGATGGGCGGATAATGCAGGGCAGGCCGGTAAGCTCCAAAGCTGCCTCGGCTTCGGCGGGAGTGGTGGCCAACCGGGCGCGCGGGGATTCCAGGCCAATGGACTCCATCGCGTCGCGAAACCGCTTGCGGTCTTCGGCCTTGTCGATGGCGTCCGCACGCGCGCCGATCATCTCCACATTATGGCGTTCGAGCGCACCGTTTTGCTCCAGCGCCAAGGCGCAATTGAGTGCGGTCTGACCGCCCATGGTGGGCAGCAATGCAAACACGCCGTCGCATTTATCGCGTTCGGCCGCGATAACTTTTTCCGCCATTTCCGGCGTGATCGGTTCGACATAGGTCGCGTCGGCCATGGCTGGATCGGTCATAATCGTGGCCGGGGTGGAGTTGATCAGCACCACCCGATAGCCTTCTTCGCGAAGGGCTTTGCATGCCTGAACCCCCGAATAATCAAACTCGCACGCTTGGCCAATGACGATGGGCCCCGCGCCGATGATCATGACTGTGTGGATGTCGTCGCGTTTGGGCATAGTCAAAACTCGGTCAATACGCCCGCTTGCATGCGGGCAAATTGCCGGGGATATAGCTGTGTGGGCGCTTGAGGGCAATGGCGGGGGCAAAGTCTTGACGAGTGAATTGCGGCTCGCACGGATTATTTCTGGCGGGCAGACCGGCGTGGATCGCACAGCATTGATGGTGGCGCGCGAGTATGGCTACGCCATTGGCGGCTGGTGCCCGCCGGGCCGAATTGCTGAGGATGGCGCGATTCCGGACGACTTCCCGCTCACCGAAACGCCGGACGATGCCAGCCCCGACACGCCCGATGTCCCACGTTCACAGCGCACGCAGTGGAATGTGCGCGACAGCGAGGGTACGTTGATCCTCACCATGCAAGGCGTAACCTGTGCAGGAACGCAGGCCACGCTCATGTTTGCCGAACAATATGGCTGTCCGGTGTGCCTTGTTGTGCTTGACGCAGACGATGCGCTCAAGATTGCGAGGAGCTGGTTGGAGCGTGTCGACCCGCAGACGCTCAACGTGGCGGGACCGAGCGAAACGAGCGCGCCGGGAATAGGCGCATTGGCCGGCGATCTGCTGCGTGCCGTGCTGCCGCACCGTCGCTAGACCATGTCGGGTATAGAGCACGTCGGGACTAGAAAAAATCGGGGCGGTTGTATTCCGTTGCCGATTTCAACGCGGCCAGCTCTCGGCTCATGTTGGCTTGGGCCTGTTGGCCCAGCCGGTTTTGGAACGCATCGGTGTGAAAGAGCCGATCGCGATCCAAATGGTTTTCCAAAAAACGCCCGCGCCCCTTACTCCATTGGTCGTCGTTAACCCAGGCGTATTCAGCGCGCACCCCGGCGACATAAGCGTCGTACTGTTCAGGGCTTGCGCCAAGAATGGCCATGTCGGCGTCCAGAAAATAGGCGTCCGTATCGTCGGACGGCACGCGTCGATGGTCAGCTGTGGCGCGAATGAGCGTGGCGATGCGTTCGCGCAGCTCCTGATCAAGGCCCAGCCTTGCCAATTCGTCGCTGGCAAACTGCGCGCTGCGGTCTTCGTTATCGGTGCGCGCGGTGTTGTAGACGACATCGTGAAACCAGGCGGCCATCCATGCCCGCTCGGGTTCGGCGAGTTCATGCTGAACCCGGTCCAGTTCCGCGAACACGCGATCGAGGTGACTTGGCGTATGGTAGTGCCGGTCAGGATGGGCGTAGGCGGCGAAGAGCCGGGCGAACAGAATATCGGAAGCGACGGGGCGCAGTGATAGTTTGGCGATGTGATCGCGCCAGCGACGACGAAGGGACTCTTTGACACGCATGGGCGGGGTCGACTTCTTCTACGATGGAGCCATGCGCATAACGTAGCCGGCCCAACAAGCTCAAGTGACCAACTGCGCGTCAGTAGGACGAGCGCAAGCCGAACCAGAACGCCGCTTCAGGTTGGGCGCTGGCAATGTGACCGGGTTCGCGGGCTAAGCGCGCAGCCAATGTGACGTCCAAGGCGCTGGCGAGCGGCATGTTCAGCGCAGCTTCAAGGCTGACTTCACGGCCCGAAGGCGTCAGCGCTGCCAGACGAGTTTCGTAAAGGGTGCCGACGGCGTCGGACGTGGTCGCCACCGGAACCTCCATGCTCAATGCTCCAGTTTCAGCGCGCATGGGCTGCCACAATGTCAGACCAAATCCCGCGTCGCCAATCGACCGTTCAATGCCAAACGCCCAAGATGTTGCCGTGGGTTCATCGCGCAAATCAGCAATGAAGGATTGCGGCAGGGCAATGTGGGCATACTCAAACCGCGCTGCGCCGCGCCAGGGCCCCGCCACAGGGCCGCTCCAGCCACTGGCGAGGAAACTGGTGTTGGCCCCGCCATCTTCACCCAATCGCGACAGGACGCTGGAGCCCAGAACAGCGTCTTCGTTGGCGCTTTCACCCGCTTCGAGCGACAGCCAGTGTTCGCCCCACCGTCGCGCCACGGTGGCGGCGTGCAATTGACCTGACTCGTCAGCCCCGTCGCGAATGGCGAAGCGCCAGTCACCCATGTCCACGTCCATGGCGCGCCAGTCGGCGTCCTCGGTGAGGTTGGCGGCGCCTGACCACGCGGTGAGCGACAAAGCGCTGGCGCTCAGTCCGGGACGGACAATCTCAGAGCGCGCAGCTCCCTGGCCCATGGAAAACCCAAACTGGCCAAATTCGAAACGGGCGCTGAGCGCGTCACGCTCCATATCCTCGTCCGCGCGGATATTGGCGAACGCGTTGTAGGGCCTGTCAGCAAGGCGCAATGCCGCCGAGCCAAAAGGCGTGTTGGCGGCCTGCGTGGTTTGACGCAAGGCTTCAGCGGCGGCGGCAAAATGGCGAAGAGAGCTCGAGCTTTGCGTGGGAGCCGGAGCATTGATCGTAAAGGCTCGATCATAGGAATCGCGCGCGATGACGCCGTCAAAGGCGCCCGACGCCCACGCCCAGTCGCCAAACGCGCCCGTCGGTTCGGCGAAGACCGCGCCGATGGGCGCTGTCATGCTGAGATCATGCGGCGTCGCGCCAAGGGGCCGGAATGAAACACTGGTTGCCCCTTGCGGCCTAAACGCTTCGCGCAAGTCCACGATCCCCGCGCCAAAAGTTGCGTCGGGTCCCGTCACGCCGAGATCTTCCGCGGTTTCAAGGAGGATTTCCACCGCCTGCTCGGGGCTGATATTGGGAAATGCATCGAGCAGAAGCGCCAGAGAAGCCGCCACATAGGGCGCAGCGAACGATGTTCCGTCGCCAATCCCGTAACACCGTGGATTGCCCGCGCATTCCGGCGTGCTGGTCAAAAT
This sequence comes from uncultured Caulobacterales bacterium, assembly GCA_964636945.1. Taxonomy (GTDB): domain Bacteria; phylum Pseudomonadota; class Alphaproteobacteria; order Caulobacterales; family Maricaulaceae; genus CAZADA01. The sequence continues at coordinate 17,893 of CAZWVH010000046.1, forward strand.
GGTGGAGGTGACATCAACACCCGGCGCCAGCAGATAGTAATTGGCCGTCGATCCAGCCCGATTGGAGAAACCGGCCTGATTACCGTTTTCATCAATGGCCCCGACAGCCAACGCCAGCCCGTCCGCCGAAGGCAGAGCGGCAAATCCCGCTGGTTGGTCCGGCTGGGGATTGCCGCCGTTCCCGGCAGCGCCCACAATGATCACGCCGGCATCCACCGCGCGCTCGAGAGCATCAGTAATCAGCGCGCTTTCCACCGACAATCCGCCCAAGGACAGATTGATCACATCAGCGCCCTGGGACACGGCGTAATCCACGGCGCGCACAATATCGGAGGCAAAGAACAAGCATTCGCCATCCTCACACGAGCCGGGCCGGTCGGTTCGCACAATTAGCAATTCAGAGTCGAAGGCCAGCCCGTGCATGCCTGCACCGTCGCGCTCGGCCGCAATCAACCCGGCCACAAATGTGCCATGACCGTCAGGATCGAGCAGGTCGCCGCGCTGTGTGTCAAAAAGGTCGATGGATAAGGAGGAAATCTGACCGTCTAGGTCGGGGTGATTAAAGTCGACGCCGCTGTCGATCACGGCGACCGTTTGTCCTTGCCCTGTGCCGCCGGCGGCGTAGGCGCTAGAGGCGCCGAGCAGATCGAGGGCGTAAATGTCCAAAGCGCCAGAGCCGAAATACTCTTGGGTTTCAAAGTCACTTGGCGAAGCGGTGGGCGTGGGCGAGCCTCCGGTGGGGCCCGGGCTTGGCGCGCCCGTGATCGAGCTGCTGCCGCCGCTGCATGCACTGAGGAGGGCGACCATGCTCGCCGCCACAATCCAACATCGCTTCATTCTTGTACGCCTCCCCCTCAAGACTGACCTGAGCTTGTCCCCGCCAGGCCAAGCGCGAGTACCCCGCCGCGCCAGTCTTTACGAAGATGTTAAGACGAAAAAGCGGCTCGGCGCCACGGTTTAATTGACCAGGTAAGCAAGAATTCGGCCAGATTAATGATCAGGGGGCGCCATGATGATCAGCGATCAATTGTGCAAACCGAGAAAATATATTCACCGCGTCATGGGGACCCGGGGCGGCTTCGGGATGGTGTTGCACCGATAATATTGGTCTATCGGTCCAAACCAAACCGCTATTGGTGCCGTCAAACAAGGATTTATGGCTTTCGGTTACACCGCCAGGCAGGGTTGTGGAATCCACGGTAAAGCCGTGGTTCATGGAGACGATCTCCACCTGACCTGTGGCTGCGTTGCGCACCGGATGGTTGGCCCCATGGTGGCCTTGAGCCATTTTCACTGTCCGGCCGCCCGCCGCCAGCGCAAGCAATTGATGACCCAAGCAAATGCCAAGCATTGGCGTGTTGGACGCTATTAAGTCCAATAGGGTCTGACGGACTCGGGCAAAGGTTGCGCTCGGATCGCCCGGTCCGTTTGATAACACTATGCCCTGGGGCTTCAGCTCCAGAATTTGTGCAGCGCTGAAATGGTCCGGCGCCACCATGACTTGGGCGCCGACTTCGCCCAAACAATCGGCGATGTCCGATTTGAGACCATAGTCGATCACCACAATGCGCGGTCCGGATGGGCTGCTGGCGCCTTGACCGTCTGGCCATTGCCAGCTCGTGCGGTTCACTGGCTCGATGTGGGCGGCGGTCGCGTCCTCAGCCAGGTCTGTATTAGCAATGCCCGACCAATCGCGTGCGGCCTCCGCCAGGCGGGCGATGTCAAACCGACCGTCGCGATTGTGCGCGATGGCTCCGTGCATCATGCCGTATTCGCGGATGCGATGGGTCAGCGCCCTGGTGTCCACGCCGCTGACGCCAATGACGTTACGCTTGGCCATCCATGCGTCAAACCCGTCTTGTGCGCGCCAGCTGGACGGCGCGCCGAGGCCAGCGCGAAAAATGGCGCCCAGCGCCACTGGTTTGGCCTGGGACTGGGCGTCGGCCTCATGAACACCCACATTACCCACATGTGGAGCGGTGAAGCACACGATTTGCTGCGCGTATGACGGGTCGGTGAGCACTTCGAAATGGCCGGTCATGGCCGTATTGAAGCACACTTCGCCAATCGCCAGGCCCGTGGCGCCGCAACCGCGCCCGGAAAATGTGGTTCCGTCCGCCAGCACCAAAACAGCTGTTGCGCGGTCATCGATCGAGGAAAATTGATCTGGAGCTTCGGTGGTGCTCATGTCTTTGAACTGTTGCCGCCTATTTGCACAATGCAGAGAATTGCACTACATGCTCCGCGCCTTGACCGGTCGTAATGCCGAACCTGATGTAGCCGCTCGTTAAGCGTCGTGTAAACTAGATTGGACTGAGGTCTCTTGTATGGACTTGCGCGTTCAAATTGATTCCGCCCTTGCGGCGGCGCAAGATGAACAGGACGAAGTGGGCGCTTCAACATTGCGCTTGGTGCAGTGCGCTATTCGTGATCGAGACCGCGTGTCAAAAACAGCGGATGGCGATGCGGGCTGTGAAGATGCGCAGATTGCTCAAATTATCTTGCAAATGATCCGTCAGCGCGATGAAAGCGCGGAATCCTACGAGCAGAGCGGCCGGCTTGATATGGCTGAGCGCGAACGTCAAGAAGCTGAAGTTTTGCGCGCGCTGGTGCCCGCCCCGCTCGATGAAGGCCAGGTGCGTCAGCTCGCCGCTGAAGTGGTTGAAGATCTGGAGGCCCATGGCCTGAAAGATGTCGGCCGCTGTGTGGCGGAAGTGAAAAAGCGCGGCGGCGGAGCCGTGGACGGCGCTCAAGCCGGGGCAGCTGTGCGTGATCTTTTAACGGTCGACCCCACGCAACAAGCCCAGCCGTAACAGACTCACATTATCATCATGCGGACACGTCAATCTTGTGGGCGTTCGGCGCGGCCGCTGTGCAGGTGTGATAATGCCCGTGCGGTTTTTGAGCTTGAGTAAACTTCGGAGCAGCGACCATGCGGTATGATCCGCGCATGCTCGATGAGATACGGTCGCGTATTCCGATTTCGCGACTCGTCGGACGCAGCGTTTCGCTCAAGCGTCAGGGGCGCGAATACGTCGCGCTGTCCCCTTTTAACAAGGAAAAAACTCCGTCATTCTTCGTCAATGACGACAAGCAATTCTACCATTGTTTTTCCTCGGGAAAGCATGGGGACGTTTTTACGTGGCTCATGGATATTGAGGGCTTGTCTTTTCCCGAGGCAGTGGAGCGATTGGCCGGCGATGCGGGCGTCGCCTTGCCGGCCAAAGATCCCGGCGAGGTTCAGCGCATCGCCAAACGCCGCGCGCTGAGTGATGTGATGGAGCTGGCGGCGCGTTTTTTCAAAACTGCGCTCGAAGGGCCGGCAGGGGGCGAAGCGAGGGCCTATCTCGCTGGCCGGTCGATCACGAAGGATGCAATTTCACAGTTTGAGATCGGCCTGGCGCCCAATGCCCGCCATGGTTTGCGCGACGCGCTCAAACGTGAAGGCGTCAGCGATCAGGATCAATTGGCGTGTGGGTTGCTGATCCAACCCGATGACGGCGCGCCTTATGATCGCTTTCGCGATCGCATCATGTTTCCCATCCGTGACGCGCAGGGAAGGCTGATTGCATTCGGCGGTCGGGCGCTTTCAAAGTCGGCGCGTGCAAAATATCTTAACTCGCCTGAGACCGAGCTCTATCATAAGGGGGAGACGCTCTATCGCTACCGTGAGGCGCGCGCGGGCCTCGCCGACATGGAGCGCGAACGGGCGGCCGATAAAGCCAATCTTGATGTGCCACAAGAGCCGGGCGGCTTGATTGTCGCCGAGGGCTATATCGATGTGATGGCCTTGCATATGGCGGGTTTTCGTTCAGCGGTCGCGCCATTGGGCACGGCGCTCACGGAGACCCAGCTGGATTTGTTGTGGCGGGCGGGACCCGAGCCGACAATTTGCTTTGACGGCGACGCGGCGGGTCTGCGCGCTGCATATCGCGCCGTGGATCGCGTATTGCCCTTGGTTCGGCCGGGACGTACGGCCCGGTTCGCCATCCTGCCGGCGGGCAAGGACCCTGACGACCTCATTCGCGAGAGCGGCGCGGCGGCCATGGCAAAGGTATTGAACGGTTCATTGTCGCTTGATGCGCTGGTTTGGCAGCGCGAATTTAATGCATCGCCGGTGGATTCGCCCGAACGCAAGGCGGGCCTGCGTCAAAGGTTAGTGTCTGCTGCGGCCGCGATTGGCGATGAAGGCGTTCAGCGGGAGTTCCGCCGCGCCTTGCTTGATCGATTTTACGAGGCGTTTCGCCGGCCCTCCGGCCCGAAGGGCGCCTGGCGTGGATCGCGTCCTGTGCAGGCCACCGCAGAGACAGCGGCAAAAGCATCCGATCGCGCCAACGCCAGGGTGGATCGAGATGTGCGAGCCTTGATTCGCTTTTTGCTGGAATATCCACAAATTTTAGACATGTGTGTGGAGCCGCTCGCCGTGTTGCCGATTGGAGACGGTGATCTGATTGATTTGCGAAACGCGCTCTTAGACCAGGCCGGACAGTGTGAGGCCCTTGACAAAGCTGGTTTAACGCACCACCTCGGCCAGTTGGGGTTAGAGCGTGTTGCAGGTGAAGTGGGAGCAGACCCTCTGGCAAAGCCAGCAGAGACTTTGGCGTCAAAGTCGGATTGGGACCGTGCTCAAGACTGGCTTCACAAAGCGGCCACGCTGCTCAGCGAGACTGCGCAAGCGGATGATTGCGACGAGATGGTAGAACGATTTAAGGCGGCGCGCCGCGCGGGCGATGTGATCGAAATGCAGCGCGCGCAACGGGCATTGGTGCACAGGCGAGCCCAGCGATTGCCTCGGGGCGAGGGGTAATGGCTCAAAAACTCAAAACGCGCGCGTCGAGCACATCGGACGCGCAACCGGCGAAGATTGGAGCGAGAATGGCGACAGCGCAAACCACTGAGGCCAACACTGAATCACAAGACGCGCCGGTGTTGGATCTGTCTGATCAGGCGATCAAAGAGTTTGTTAAAAAGGGCAAAAAGCGCGGTTACGTCACGCATGAAGAATTAAATAAAGTCCTGCCGCCTGAAGAGTTTTCCTCCGAACAAATCGAAGACATCATGTCTAATCTCAATGAGATGGGCATCAATGTGGTTGAGTCTGAAGACAACGACGACAATTCGGAATCCACCGACGTCGCGGTGAAAAAGGGCACAGCCGTTACCGGCGGCAACGCCAAGGAAGACGCTGACCGCACCGATGATCCGGTGCGCATGTATTTGCGCGAAATGGGCTCGGTGGAATTGCTCTCGCGCGAAGGCGAGATCGCCATCGCTAAGCGCATTGAGGCGGGACGCGACGCCATGATTGCGGGCTTGTGCGAAAGCCCGCTCACCTTTGAGGCGATCATGGTCTGGCGCGACGAACTGGAAGAGGGCCGCGTTTTACTGCGCGACGTCATCGACCTGGAAGCCACGCATGCGGGCATTCATGGCCGGCCCGAACACGTGCTCGACACGGAAAACGCGGTGAGCACGCCGCAAAGCCGCGCGGCCGCCCGAGCTGAGGGCGTCACAAATGGGGCAGCGCCCGCCGGCGAAGCGCAAGCGAAGGGGCCCAAACCTGACGACGAAGCTGAACCTGATCAATCCGAGGCTGATTCTGAGTCCGATGAAGACGCCGATGATGATTTGGACGACGATGACGATGATGACGGCGTCAACATGTCCATGGCGGCCATGGAGGCTGAGCTGCGTGATGGCGTGATGGACACGCTCGACGCGGTGGCTGGCAATTTCGTGCGCTTTCGCGAATTGCAGGACGAATTGTTGAAGTCTCGTTTCATCGGCAAGGATCTGAGCGATGAGGCGAAGGCTGAATACCAGCAGCGCCGCGCGTCCATCATCGAAAACTTGCACACGCTGCATTTGAACAATGCTCGGATCGAGTCGCTGGTCGAGCAGCTTTACGAAATCAACCGCAAACTGATTAGCTTGGAAGGCCAGCTGTTTCGTCTGGCCGACGGCCGCGGCGTGCCGCGCACCGATTTCCTGGAAGAATATCTGGGCGCAGAGCTCACCCCTGATTGGGCGGACAGCCGCCAAGGTTTGTCGGCAGCCTGGGAGCGTTTCATCACCGGCGAACGCGACAATATCGACACCCTGCGCAGCGAAATTGCTCTATTGTCTCAGGATGCCGGTTTGCCGGTGGACGAATTCCGCCGCATCGTCTCCACGGTGCAAAAGGGTGAGCGCGAAGCGCGCGTGGCCAAGAAGGAAATGGTCGAGGCCAATCTGCGCCTCGTGATCTCCATCGCCAAGAAATACACCAATCGCGGCCTGCAATTCCTCGACCTGATCCAGGAAGGCA
>CAZWVH010000047.1:0-24159 GCA_964636945.1 uncultured Caulobacterales bacterium
GCGATCAGATTGAGAGCGGCATGCCCGCCTATCAGCTTGAGGGCATGAAAGCGTTTTTGATCCATGATGGTTTCTTGGAGAATCTCGGGGGACATTTTGCCAAGGCTCGGCGGTTGTTCGCCTACGCGAATGGCGCGTTTCTGACAGGCTGGGCGTTTGTGGTCGTTGCGCACGTCGTGGTGATCGCCTCGCGACAACCCATGGTGTGACATCCCGAGTTTTTGGTGCGGCGCCGCCATCGGGCTGAAACAAGCCGGGGAGTGATGAATCCAGCGCGCCTGGCCCATAATTTCTCTTTTTAATACAAAGATCTACCGCGCTGCGGCAGTATTATTGGTAACGCGGAGCCACTTTCCTTCTGCACTGCACATTGACCTGCCCATGCACAGAATTAGCCTTGGTTCAACTATAACGAAATAGGGAGAGGGGAATGATACCTCTAAGATCTGGTGGTCTTCGGGCCTTTGCGGGCGTGCTTGGCGCATGCCTTGTTTGGGCGGGAGGTGCGCAAGCACAAAGCGAAGGCCTAAAAAACAAGGCTGAGCGGGAACTGCGCGAGGCGGGCTTAGACAAGTATTTGGGTGAATTCACGCCCATTTCATCGGAGCCATTTGCGAATGATTGGGTCAAACACACGTTCGACACCGAGGGCGGAGATGGGCCGATCTGTATTGCAGGCACGCCATACTCCATGTTCACCAAGGCGGGCGATCCCGACAAACTGATGATCTTTCTGCAAGGCGGCGGCGCTTGCTGGGAGGGCTTCCCGCAATGCAACGTGTTGGCTGAACAACAGTTTCCACCGCCTGCCGCGTTCTTGCCTGGCATTTTCTCACAATCGTCCAGTGACGGAACGATTCCGAACGACATTGGCGACTGGTCCGTGGCGTATCTGCCCTATTGCGATGGATCGGTGTTCAGTGGTGACAACGACGTCCTCAATGACCCGAACTTTGGTGTGCGCCGCCACCGCGGATTGCGCAATCTGACTGCAGGGATGGATGTAGCCAAGGCCACCTTTGGCAGTCCAGATAAAGTGCTCGTGACCGGCTCAAGCGCCGGCGGCGTGGGCTCGGTGGGCTTTGCGCCGTTCTTGGCGCGGTTCCTGTTCGGGAATGAGATCGATCTTTACGTCTTGAATGATGCTGGGCCAATTGCCCTCAATCCCCAGATTGCCGTTGCCGCGGCCATCGCGCGCGTCAATGACTGGCAATTCGATCAGTTCTGGCCGGAGAGCTGTGTCAAGAAAGGCCTGTGCGATCCGCTCGACCAGCAGACCGGCATTGTCGAATGGCGTCTGCAAAACTATAAGTCGGTGCGAGAAGCGTTTTACGAAACTGACGGCGATCTCACCAATATTGGCTTTGCGAGCTCAAACATTCCTGGCGAGCCGCCCTTCATTCCGCTCAACCAGGCGGAGTATCGCGCGATCCTGGATGAAGCCCATGGCGAACTGCATGACGCCTATCCCAATCGCTATAAGCGGTTCGTCGTCAGCGGCGCCAACCCAGTGTGTTTTGGCCTTGTGGCCTATTCGCACACGGCGCTACAGGGCGGCAATTTGGGGAGCTTTGGTTGTCCCGGCATCGACTTGTTCTTTGAACTCGAGGCTAATGGAACGCCGCTTTATCAATGGGTGAACGACTTTGTGAACGTCAATGACGACGAAAACCGTCGTGAACGTGGTAGGGGCAAAGAGTTCACCGATGGCGTTGGCGCGTGGATTGATATCGTCGAAGATTTCTTCCCAGCGCCGCCACTTCCCTGATAGCGTCGATGCAGTTTAGCGCCTTCAGCCCGCGTCTCGTTGAGCACAGCGCTCGACGGTGGCGCGGGCTTTATTTTTGATTGGCGCGATTTTGCCGACCCGGCCCACCCAATTGTTCTCCCATCTGCTTGGCATTGATCTCGGCCAGTTCGCCCGGCTTGAGCTTGCCCAGCTGAAATGGGCCATAGGCGGTGCGGATGAGCCGATTGACCTTCAGACCAATGGCCTCAAGCGCCTTGCGCACTTCCCGGTTCTTGCCTTCCTGGAGTGAGACGGAGATCCACGCATTGCCGCCCTGCTGGCGTTCCAATTCTGCGTGGATTGCGCCAAAACGCACACCGTCCACATTGACCCCATCAGCGAGCTTGGCCAGATCCGTTTCAGTCGGCCGCCCAAAAGCGCGCACGCGATACCGCCTGGTCCATCCGGTGGAGGGCAGCTCTAGCCGGCGCGCAAGCTCGCCGTCATTGGTGAGCAAAAGCAAACCTTCCGAATTGATGTCGAGCCGGCCGATACTGATCAACCGATTATACTCCGGCCCAATGCGATCGAAGATGGTTGGCCGTCCTTGCGGATCACTCCGGGTGACCAAGAGTCCCAACGGTTTGTGATAGCGCACCAAGCGAGAGGGCTCCGCGGCGGGAATCGGTTTGCCGTCCACGGTGATGACTTGGCTGGCCGTGACTTTGACTGCGGGCGTATCCAAGCGCTTGCCGTCAACGGCCACTCGGCCGGCCTGGATCATGCGTTCGGCTTCTCGACGCGACGCCACGCCTGCGCGTGCAAGTGCTTTTGCTATGCGCTCGCCCTCCTCAGAGGCAGATTTTTCCACCATATTGGGCGCTCCAATGGCCGGGTCAAAAGTCGGACGCGATAGGGACTTTGTTTTGTCGCATTCCCTTCGCAAAGCAATGGTTCGTGATGAGTTGAGGAGGGGAACGTGGCAGGCATCGCAAACATGATGATCGGAGCCGGTCTGGCGGGCGCAACATGGTATGCGCCGCAATATCCAGACCAAGTGGCCGCTTATGTGCCTGAGGTGGCGCAGACCCATCTGATCGACAACAATGCGGGCCTGATTGTAGGTGCAATTCTAGTGGGCCTTGGCGTCATTCAGATGCTGTTTGGTTGGATGGGCGAGGCGGCGAAGGCGGCCAAGCAAGGACCGCGCACATCAGATGAGAAGGTAATCGATCGTCTCTTTTTGGAAGCCACCACCGCGATGGCGGCCGCCGATGGCTTCGTCGCCGACGCTGAAGTGGAAATGGTTCGCTCGATGAATTTGCGCTTTCGTAGTGTTGATGTGCCCGCAAGCCGCGTGAAATCAACGCTCAAGCGTTTGGGCGGCGACAGCCGGGGGTTGCTGCGAGAGCTGAAATCCCATTCCCGCGGCATTCCCGAACCGGCAAAGGAACAATTTATTCAAGCGGCGTTGTGGATTAGCATGTCGGATCTGGGTCGTAGCGAGAAGGAGTCGCAATTGCTTAAAGACGTGGCGGACGCTGTAGATCTTCCGCATGTTCGTATCGACGCCATGAAAAAGAGCCTGGAGCGCGCTGCAGGATCGCTGGTGGCTGCGGCGGCGGGAACTCCTTCGCCGGCCGGGGAAGTTGATCCATTGTCGCGTCCGCTATCGCCGGCCGAACGATTTTGAGCCATGGAGACACCGCTGTCCGCATCAGACGAGCTCCCGAATCAAGTGGACGGCGAGTGCGCGGATAGGCGGCTGCATGAGTATCTGATGCGCCAGGCTCTGACCGCCGCTGAACAGTCCGCAATCGAGGGCGAAACGCCGGTCGGCGCTGTTGTTTTTGATCCAGATAACGACGGTGAGTGGGAGAATGGCATTCTCGCCGTAGCCGCCAACCGTCCCATTAAGAGCTGTGATCCCACCGCCCATGCGGAAATTCTTGCACTTCGCCAAGCGGGCTTGGCGCGACGAAATTATCGCCTGACCAATCTCTGGCTCGCGGTCACGCTGGAACCGTGCGCCATGTGCGCGGGTGCGATCTCACATGCGCGCATCGGGCGCCTCATTTATGGCGCGCCAGACGAAAAAGGAGGCGGAGTGACGCATGGCGCTCGCGTGTTTGACCAGCCCACCTGCCACTGGAGACCGCGTGTGGTGTCAGGGGTTTTAGCAGAGCCATCCGCCCATCTATTGCGCACCTTCTTTCGCGCCCGACGCGCCGTACCCAAGGACAAAGCGGGGTCGTCATGAGCGAGCCCAAGATCACCATGCGCGCGGCCAGCGCTAAAGACGCCGAGACGCTTTCAGATCTCAATGAGCGGACGTGGCTGGCCACCTATCGCGGCATGTTGCCGGGCGCTGCACTCCATCAGGGCATTATGGAAAAACGTGGATGGCGCTCCCTGCTCGGTCGGCTTGAAGGCCGTAATGCAGACCGCGACACACGGGTTTATATCGCCAAGTACGGCAAGTTTGACGTGGGATTTGCTTGGTGCGGACCGGCCCGCGACGGCAAGGCGCCCTGGTCGGGGGAGCTTTATATGCTCTATGTCTTGCCCGAAGCGCAGGCCAGCGGCGTGGGTCGAGCATTGCTCGGTGCGGCGGTGCGCCATTTGTTTTCGCGCGGACTGTTTGAACCGGGGGCCTGGTGTGTCGCGGGTAACCGGCTGGGCCATCAGTTCTACAAACGCACCGGGGGAGTGCAGAAACTCGAACGCAGTGTGATCATGTCCGGGGCTCGTGTGCCGTTGGTGGGCTTTGTTTGGCCGAATGCGGCGGACTTGGCGGAACTTGCCGCCTCTGTGCGCCCAGACGGTGAAGAATTCTAAGGCAAGTGGCAAATTGATCGGGGACTTTGGGGGCGATGTATGTATTGGCCGACTATTAGCTTATTCATTGCCGGCCTGGCGGGGGTGATTGGACTGGGGCTGGGGCTCATGGCTTTGATCAATCCGCCGTGGGCGGGACGTCTTGTGCGCCTTCAACCCGATCCGGCCAAACGCGAAGGCCGAGCAGAGTTACGCGCCAATTATGGCGGGTTGTTTTCCGGACTTCATCTGGCTGTGTTGGTCGTTGTCGTTTTAGCCCTGCGGTCGCAGGATCCGGTGATTGAGTTCGCCGCCGCCACCGCCGCTCTGGTGGCGGGTGCGGGCTGGTTGGGCGTGGGCGTTGTCAGGCTGGTGTTCGCCCGCGCTGACAACGCCGTCACCAGCTACAATGTGATGGGCGCGATCTTTGAGTTGGCCATGGGTGCGGCGCTCGTGTCGCCAACATTTGTGGCCTTCATCACTGAACCGTGATCCAATCAATCCTCGGATTTAACGATTGCGCCGTCCTTCATGACGAAGTCCACCTCGAGTAATTCGTTCACATCAGCCAAGGGATCACCGTCCACTGCGATGATGTCCGCCGCCTTGCCCGCTTCAATTGTGCCGATTTCATCCGCGAGTCCCACATGGGCGGCCGCAACAACCGTGGCCGAGCGGATTGCTTCAGCGGGCGTCATGCCCACTTCGACCATCAAAGCGAACTCCTGCGCATTGTCGCCATGCGCCGAGACGCCCGAATCTGTGCCAAAGGCGATGGTCACGCCGCCTTCATAGGCCAAACGCGTGTTTTCGAGCATGACCGGCCCAACTTGAGCGGCTTTGATTCGCGATGGCTCCGGCAGCCAAGGCTCACTGGCCCAATCGGTCACGGTTTTGCCCGCGAGCAGGGTGGGAACCAGAACGGCGTCATTATTGCGGAAAAGCCGAATGCTTTGCGTGTCGAGATAGCTGCCATGTTCGATCGAGGCGACGCCCGCCTGAAGCGCGGCGTTGATGCCTGTTGTGCCATGGGCGTGGGCGGTGACTTTGCGCCCCATTTGCGCTGCGGTCTGGACAATGGCTTCCAGTTCGTCGTCGAAGAATTGGCGTTCAACGCCTGCGGCCGTGTTCGACAACACCCCGCCGGTCGCCGTAATTTTGATCACGTCTGCGCCGCGTTTGATCGCTTCGCGTGTCGCGCGGCGGCAATCGGCGACGCCATCACAAATTGTGTGATTGGGCGCAAGATCGAGGATTTCTTGGCGATAGCCGTGGGTGTCGCCGTGACCGCCGGTGGGACTGAGCGCGCGGCCCGACGCCAAAATGCGCGGACCCTGCACTGTGCCGGCATTGATCGCATCGCGCAGATCAAAGATCACATCCCCGGCGCCCACGTCTTGAATGGTGGTGAACCCCGCCCGGAGCGTGGTTTGGGCGTGAGCCAATGCTTTGTAGGCCACATCGCCGTCTGAGTCGGTCACGGCCAGGAGGCGGGCGTTGGGATTAAGCTCGCCGGTGATATGCACGTGGGAATCGATCAGGCCCGGCAGCACATAATCATCGCTCAGATCGATGATCTTCGCGCCGTCCGGAGAAACAAAGCCGTCTTCCACGCCGACGATCTGGCCATTGGCGATGAGAATGGACTGTTCACTGGTCGGTGACTCACCCGGTTCGGCGATCAGCGTGCCGGCGTGGATCACCGTGTCCGCCGCGGTGTCTTGGGCCTGGGCCGCCAGTGCCCCGGTCAGGCTGAGTGCGGCCAGCGCCGTCCATTTTGCAGTCATTGAGGTCCCCTTTTTGGATGTGTGTTTGTCGGCAAGTTAAGCAGAGCTGGCGCCAAGCTGCAAAGCGCGCCACGCAATGTCGCGGCGATAAAATCCTTCGGGCCATTCAATGAGATCGATGGCGTTGTATGCCCGCTCCACGGCTTGGGCGAGCGTCTCGCCGAGCGCCGTGACATTGAGCATGCGTCCACCATTGGCGCGCAGGACGCCCTCGCCGTCCAATTGCGTGCCGGCATGAAAGACAATGACGTCTTCCATGGCGTTGGCGCGCTCCACGCCCAGTATGGCAGAGCCTTTTTCATAAGCTTGAGGGTATCCATCGGTTGCCAGCACCACGGTCACTGCGGGCCGTGGATCGATGGTGGGCGCAGGCGTCCCCGCGATGGCGCCAGTGGCGGAGGCGTACAACAGGGGAAGCACATCGCTGGTCATGCGCGCCATGAGGACTTGGCATTCCGGATCGCCAAAGCGGGCATTGTATTCCACGACTTTGGGACCATCGGACGTCAGCATTAGGCCCACATACAGCACGCCGGAAAAAGGGGGCCCTTCCGCGCGCATGCCGTCAAATGTCGGGCGAATGATGGTGTCGATGATTGTGGTCATCATGGTGTCATCCACCACAGGCGTTGGGCAGTAAGCGCCCATACCGCCAGTATTTGGGCCCTTGTCCCCATCAAATGCGGCCTTGTGGTCCTGACATGCGGGCAGGACCACAAAGTCCTGTCCGTCACAAATCGCGAACACACTGGCTTCCTGGCCGGACATGAACTCCTCAATGACGATGGTCTGCGAGGCTTTGCCGTGCTTGCCGGCGATCATGGCTTGGATTTCGGCGCGCGCCTTTGCGCGTTCAGGCGTTATAACCACGCCTTTGCCGGCGGCCAAGCCATCCGCCTTGATCACATAGGGGCCGGCATCGTGATCAACGTGGTTAATGGCGTCAGCGGCGGCGTCGAATGTGTGGTGGCGTGCGGTGGGAATCGCGTGACGCGCCATAAAGTCCTTGGCGAAACTCTTCGACCATTCCAGTTTTGCCGCCGCCTGGCTCGGCCCGAATGCCGCCAAACCCTCAGCGCGCAAGCGATCGGCCAATCCCATCGCCAGAGGGTCATCTGGACCAATGACCACAAAATCCACCGGCCGCTCCCGGCAGGCGGCGAGCAAGCCGTCAATGTCTGTGGCGCTGATCGGGAGATTTTCGCTGACCCCGCCATGGGCTAAGGCGATGTCCTGGGTGCCCGCATTGCCCGGCGCAATCCACAGCGATTTGGTTAAGGGGCTCTGCGCGATCTTCCAAGCCAGAGCGTGTTCACGGCCACCGCCGCCCACAACCAGCACGTTCAGGCGGTTAGTCATCGCCATAACTCCGCCGTTTCAATAACAATGCATCCTGATGATCCCAGACATAGTCGCCTTGGGCCCAGCCGCCCCGGCGCACTTGATCGGCGTATGTGAGGCCGCATTTGGCGATCATGGTGTCAAAAAAAGTTTGATCAAAGCCAATCCCTGCCTCCGGCGCGCGCGGGTCGGTGGCCCACACGCCAAACTCCACCGGGTAGAGCGGGTAGGGATGTTCGGGCGAGGCGAGCGCGTCGCGAGCGGACTGATCCACAAGATATGCGGTGATGTAGGCCACTCCTGAAGGCTTGAGCACACGGGCGGTCTCGGAGAGGAAGGCTCTGGCCGCGCTGGGTTTGAGATGGGTGAACACTGATGTGGCGATAACCAAGTCTTGGCTCGAGTCGTCGCACGGAAAAGCGTAGGCCTCTGGCTTGATTTTGCCCTTGGGATTGTATTCTCCATTGGCCAAATCCACATGGCGGAATACGAAGTCGGGGCGCACGTGGGCCAAGGTTCGCTGGGCAAAATCAATGGCGGCGGCCGAGACATCAAAGCCGGTATACCCACCGTGTGCGGATAAATAGTGCGCCAAGGGCAGGGCGACACGGCCATTGCCGCACCCGATGTCGAGGATCTGGGCGTCCGACGCGATTTGACTGGCTTCCAGGATCAGCTTGGCTTGGCGTGCGCCAACAGCGAAGAAATCGCCGCTCCCGGAATCGTGCAGCAACCGCCACGGGCGCGGGCCTTGTTTGTCAGACTTCAAACGCGAAGGGATCGACCCCACGTCATCACTGAACCGCCGCACAAAGCGGCGAAAACGCCACGGAGTCCGGCGCTTGACCATGCGCTTGAACGAAGATTTGGAAATGGTGGGCATCGCTGTGATCAGCCTTGGTGCACGTGATTGCGAATCTCAGATACGCTGGGCGTTATGACAGAGTCCAGCGCCGCCACCAATGCGCCCGAGCTGACAGTTTCAGAACTGGCCGGCGCCCTCAAGCGCACGATTGAAGACGCCTATGGCCGCGTGCGGGTGCGCGGTGAACTGGGCCGTGTGACGATCGCTAAATCAGGCCACATGTACGCTGACCTGAAAGATGATCGCGCGGTGATTTCAACCATCATGTGGAAGGGGCAGGCCGGTCGCCTCAACTTTCGTCCCGAGGAGGGGCTGGAGGTGGTGGTTGAGGGCCGACTGTCCACCTATCCCGGCCGTTCGCAATATCAGCTGATCGCCGAGACCATGGCGCCAGCTGGTGTCGGTGCGCTGATGGCGCTACTTGAAGAGCGTAAGAAAAAGCTCGCCGCGGAAGGCCTGTTCGCCAGCGAGCGCAAACGCGCCGTCCCGTTCCTTCCCAAAACCATTGGCGTGGTAACTTCGCCCACCGGTGCGGTGATCCGCGATATTCTGCATCGCCTGTCGGACCGGTTCCCCGTCCATGTCCTGGTTTGGCCCGTGGTGGTCCAGGGCGAACAGGCCGCAAACCAGGTCGCCGCTGCAATTTCGGGTTTCAATCAGATTGATGGCGCTGCTGGCATACCGCGTCCTGACGTCCTGATTGTGGCGCGCGGCGGCGGGTCCATCGAAGATCTTTGGGGGTTTAACGAGGAAGTGGTGGTGCGCGCGGCCGCTGCATCGGCGATACCGCTGATTTCCGCAGTGGGTCACGAGACGGATTGGACGCTGATCGATTTGGCCGCGGATGTGCGCGCGCCGACACCCACCGGCGCAGCAGAGATGGCTGTCCCCGTGCGACGGGACTTGGCGGCCCAAACTCAAATGCTTGGCGGACGTTTAGCCAGCGCCATGGGCGCGTTGATCGACCGCAAAACAGCCGACGCACGCGCTGCAGCCCGCGGATTGCCCAGGCCGGAGGACATTCTGGGTATGCGCGCCCAGCGCCTCGACGCGGCCGGCGCCAATCTCTTGTCGGGTCTTCGCCGTTCCGTCGACAGATCCTCCATCGCATTTCAGCGTCTTGCCGGGCGGTTACAGCCCAATACGCTGTCTCGCGATGTGGATCACCGCCGTCAACGTGTCGGCGAATTGTCCCAACGTATGGGCCGGGAAATGGCCCGCCTTGTTCACGATCGCACACGCACGAGCGAGGCGATCGGCGCGCGGCTGGAAAGCGTCAGCCCTCGTTCTGTTCTGGCGCGCGGCTATGCCATCGTGCATCGGACCGGCGGAGAGATTGTCCGGGCCTCAGCGTCCCTGAAACCCAATGATCAGGTGACAATCGAGTTTGCTGACGGGCGGTCTGAAGCGATCGTCAATCCCACCGGCGGGGGCATGAAACGCCCGCGCAGACCTAAGGCCCGCGAAGGTCAGGGGTCATTGTTTTGATCACTTGATTTCCCAACAGTCCTTCGCAAGTGTGCACTGAACGCCGAAGATACAGTGGTTGAACCATCATGGACGCCTTATCCAACAGCCGTGAGGCGCGATTGCGCTATTTGCCCAATGACATTGACGTCATTCGCGAGGGCTCATTTGTTCGCTGCGCCGTCACGGGCCGGCCGATCCCGCTCGCCAATTTGCGCTATTGGAATGTGGCCCTACAGGAGCCGTATTACGATGCTGAAGTCGCACTTCAACGCTGGCGCGAACTACAACCACGCAAATAGTCCGCTCGGACGGAGAGAGGAATCAGATGACCAAATTGTCGTGGCGGGGTCTTGGCGCATTGGCGGTGCTGGCGTCCGGACTCGGAGCCGCTGCTTCGGCGCAAGACCGCGCCATCAATTGCCCAAGTGTTCAAGCGGTGCAGGGCGGTGGCGCGATCTGTCAAACAGCGCCCGGAGCAGACGTATTTCTCGATGGCTCCAAAGTGACAGAGGCCACATCGAGCGGCTGGGCGTTTGTGGGCTTTCCGCGCGGCGCGCCTCGCGATGTGGTCATTACGTCCAGTGCGGCGGATACGGGTGTCCGGTTGACGCTTGCGCCCCAGGATTACCCATCCACGCGCATTGAATCTGTGCCGCGGGCTGGGGCGGAGTACTCGCCGAAAGACTTGGCGCACATTTGCATTTCCAGCCATTTGAAAAAGGCCGCGTTCTCAACCCCGTCGGTGGGCGAGTTTTTTCTCGAAGGCTTTATCCTCCCAGCCGAGGGACGCCGGTCCGGTGTGTTCGGCTCCCAACGGATTTACAACAACCAAAACCGCAACCCACGCACCCATTGGGGCATTGACGTGGCTGCGCCCACAGGCACGCCCGTGCTGTCGCCAGCTGGCGGCGTGGTGCGTCTGGCGGATCCCAATCTCTTCTTTGAGGGCGGCGCGATTTTTCTCGATCACGGCCAAGGCCTTGTGAGCGTGATGATGCATCTCAGTGAAGTGAATGTGGCTCCCGGCGATGTGGTGGCGCAGGGCCAGCGGTTGGGCGCCATTGGCTCCACCGGCCGCTCGACGGGTCCACATTTGCACTGGGGGATTAAATATCAGGACAAGTACTGGATCGATCCGGCCCAATTGATGGCGTTGTCTGAGAGCGGGATTTCCGGGTCATTCTCTAGAGATGTTTCGCCGGCGATCCAGCGCGAGGCGTCGGATACTGCGATCAGCACCTATAAAGGCGCGTTGATGGCGTGTTTCGATCAGTAGCCGCAGTGACGTCTTTGTTCGTGGAGATTGGGAAACGATTGCGTTGACTGGTCCAGACAGCTACCACTAAAAGCCGTGGCGAACTGGGGAAGGGGAGAGTGGGTTATGGCCAATTTAGTCAGTAATATGTTGATCAAGCCGCCGGTGAAAATCTTGGCGACTTTTGTGGTGGCGATTGGATTGTTTGGCGGCGCCGCGGTGATGCGACCAGGCACCATCTCTCAGCTCAAGACCCAAGCGGGTAAAGTGAGCGATGGCATCCTTTCTCTGCCGATGGTGGAAGGCAATGTGGCCGATATCCTCAGCATTTTGACCGATGACATGGCGGTGTTGGGTATTTTTGGCACCATTGTGGCGCGGTCGATCGTCGAGCTGTTTGCTCAAGGCGGCGGGGCGATAATCAATATGATGAGCGGCGGGAGTCGCGACGAATTCTAAGGCTGGCTAATCAGCCTTAATCGCCGCTTTGGCGATAGATCGTTTTTGGCCAGCGCCGATGGACCCAAAACCACTCGGCGGGCGCTTCATGCACACGGTCTTCGACGAAAGCGTTGATGCGGCGCACGGTGTTGACGACGGCGCGTTCCTCATCATCGCTGCGATCCACGTCAATGGGCTCATGGACGGTGACCCGAAATCGAGCATGCGGTAGGCGTTTGACGCTCATGGGCACAAGCGGGCAGCCATATTTGCGCGCCAACCGCGTCGGGCCGTCTGCAGTCATGGCGGGGCGGCCAAACAGGGGAACTTCCACCCCCTCATTGTATTTTTGATCATTCATCACGGCCACGGCTTCGCCCTTGGCCAGGGCGCGCAGCAGACCCATGCCGCCTTCCTTGCCTTTGGCGGCTTGCAGTCGAATGCCGTAGGCCGCCCGCGTCTCGACGATCCGCCTGTCAATGAAGTAATTATTTGCAGGTCGATAGGTGACCCTGCAGGGCACGCCACGTTTGACAATGGCCATCGCCATCACTTCCCAATTGGCGAAATGGCCTGAAATTAGCACCGCGCCCCGACGGCTGTCGCTGATTTGGTCCAGGCGTTCGGCCCCCGTCACTTCCACGCGCGGATTGTCGGAATAAATTGAAAAACTATTGAGGTGGGGAAACTCACCCACCAACCGGCCAAAATTGTCCCAAACCTCGATAAGCAGATCACGCCGCGCTTTGGCGCTGAGGCCGGGAAAGGCAATGTCCAAATTCGTTTGCGCCACGTGGTGCACTGGCGTCATCGGCCCTAAGGTGCGCAAAAGCGCCCCACCCAATGCTGAAGCTTTTTCGACGGGTAACGTGCGAAATGCGCCGCCATAAGCGTCGTAAATCCAGCCCACCAGGCGAGCGGTCATTGATTTATCGTGAAAAACCGCCATGACAGTTCGACTAAAGCGTCCTCGCACACTGATCGCATTTATGTAATCGTTGCATTGGCTGAACGCCACGCGTTTGTATGAGTTCAGGAGGGGAAAAATGCGCACAATCTTAGCGTTGTTAAGCGCTGTACTCACCGCATCACCTATATTGGCGCAAGAAGACGCCCAGTCCGTTGAAGATATTGAATTTTTAACGTCGATTCCACCAAGTGAAATTGCGTTGCTCCATCAGCTGGTCGATGAGGTTTCTGCTGAACGTCTCGAAGCCGACATACGCACTTTGGCCAGTTTCGGTACGCGCCATACCCTGTCGGAGACCGGTAGTGACATGCGCGGTATTGGCGCTGCGCGACGCTGGATCAAGGCTCAGTTTGAAGGCATATCGGCCGAATGCGGCGGATGTCTTGAAGTGGTGGAGATCAATGGAACCATTGGCGGCGAGACGCGCATCCCCGAGGCCACCGAGATCGTCAACATTGTGGCCATACAACGCGGAACCCTTGATCGCGACCGCATGGTGATCATGTCGGGGGATATCGATAGCCGCGCCAGCGACGTGATGGACGCGGAAATTGACAGCCCCGGCGCCAACGATAACGCTACGGGCATGGCGGGCGCCATCGAGGCGGCGCGGGTTCTGTCCAAGCATGAATTTGCCGGCACGATTGTTTATGCCGGCCTGTCTGGCGAAGAGCAGGGCTTGTTTGGCGGACAGATTGTCGTGCGCCAAGCGGTGAACGATGGCTGGCGCATCAAGGCCGTGCTCAACAATGACATGATCGGCAATATCGCCGGGATTAATGGTGTGATCAACAACACAACCGCTCGGGTCTTTTCTGAAGGTGTGCGCGCCACAGAGACCACCGATGAAGCGCGCCGACGTCGATTTACGGGCGGTGAGGTCGATAGCCCCTCGCGCAATCTGGCCCGATATATCGATGTCATGGCCGATCGCTACATTCCCAATCTCGACACCATGATGATCTACCGGCTCGATCGATTTGGCCGCGGCGGACACCACCGCCCCTTCAACGAAGCGGGCTTTCCGGCAGTTCGGATCATGGAGACCAACGAGCATTACGATCGCCAGCACCAAGACATTCGCACAGAGGAAGGCCGTGAATACGGCGATGTGATCGATGGGGTGGATTTTGATTACGCCGCCAAGCTCACCGCACTCAACGTGGTGTCACTGGCCGGCATGGCTGGGGCGCCGCCTTTTCCCGCCAATGTGGAAATCGAAGGTGCGGTGAGACCGTCCACCACCTTGCGTTGGGCGCGCGCGACGGGTCCGGCTGCAGAAAACCTTGCCGGGTATCGCGTGCATTGGCGGCTGACCACGGACCCACAATGGCGCTGGAGTCGCTATGTGGGTGACGTCACCGAACATACGCTCGAAAACATCGTCATCGACAATTACTTCTTTGGCGTGTCGTCCGTAGCAAAAGATGGCTCGGAAAGCCCCGTGGTGTTCCCCGGCGCAGCAGGCTCATTCGGCGAGTAGTGGGCGACGCCTCGCCCCCATGCCACCATTGGATCGCCTGATGTCCAAAATTTGTGTTTGGTCATGATGGCGGAGAACAGATCGCTGGTCATGAGCCTTTGCAGCCATGGATGCAGGCCCGGGCGATCGAGAGCATCGAACCAATGGGGATCGGCAATGCGGTATTGGCGCACGAAGGGGAAGATGGCGATGTCAGCATAGCTGGGCCGGTCGCCGAACAGGAAGCGCGTTTGGCGGAGTGGCGCCGTCACCTCATCGAGAATTTCCTGTGCGGCTTGGCGGTGTTTGATCGGGTCCGCGCCCTCATAGCGCGTTGCATACTTATAGCGATCGAGATCATGCTTAAACGGTCCGTCAATGCGCGTCACAAGAGCGTCCATGGCCGTGCGATCGCCGATGTCCGGCGCCAGCCAATTCTCCGGATCATTACGCTCCAGCGCCCACGTCATGATGTCGAGGCTTTCCTCCAGCACATCGCCGTTGGGGAGAACCAGGACGGGAACCGAGGCTTTGGGAGAAGCGGCAATCATGGCTTGTGGTTTGGCTTTGAGCGAAACTTCCCGCAGCTCCGCCGTGACGCCAGCCGTCCAGAGCGCCATACGGGCGCGCATGGCGAACGGGCAACGCCGGAATGAGTAGAGGACAGGCAATGCCGCACGACCGGCAGCCGGTCGCCGTTCCGCCTTAGCGTTTGCGGGCGCCATCGCCAAGATGCTCCTCTCCGCGCGCCTCAGCGAGCTCCACCTGACGTTGGCGCTCGGCAAATCGGCGGCGTTCACCCTCTCCATATTCCTCGATGCAGGCGGGACACGACACCCCCAACTCATAGTGGGGGCTGTGTTTGTCCGCCTCGCTCACCGGCCGGCGGCAGGCATGGCATTGATCATAATCGCCCGGTTCCAGTCCATGGCGCACTGACACGCGCTGGTCGAATACAAAACACTCGCCGCGCCAGAGGCTTTGATCTTCCGGCACAGTTTCCAGATATTTCAGAATGCCGCCCTTAAGATGGTAGACTTGCTCCACACCTTCCGCGCGCGCCAGGGCCGTAGCCTTTTCACAGCGAATGCCGCCGGTGCAATACATGGCGATCTTCTTGCCGGAGTGGTGTTGACGGAACTCCCGGAACCAGCCGGGAAATTCGCGAAAGCTCTCCGTGGCCGGATCAACCGCACCGTCAAACATACCGATCTGGGTTTCATAAGCGTTGCGCGCATCGATCACCACCACGTCATCGCGGGTAATGAGGTCGTTCCAGTCGAGCGGATCCACGTAATCCCCAACCATGTTCACCGGGTCGACTTTCGGCTCACCCATGGTGACGATTTCGCGCTTAAGGCGCACTTTCATGCGGTGGAAGGGAGCGGCGTCGGTCAATGACTCTTTGTGCTCCAAATCGCGACAGCCCGGGAGGGCGCGGAGGTGGGACAGCACAGAGTCAATTCCGTTGCGCGACCCAGCAATCGTGCCGTTGACGCCCTCGCGAGCGAGCAGGATTGTGCCGCGCACGCCATGGTCGTCACACAATCGCTGAAGCGGCGCCTGAAAGGATGCGAACTCCGGCCAAGTCACAAACTGATACAGCGCGGCCACGACAATGGGATTGGCGGCGGGTATTGGTCTGTCGACGTCCTGATCCATGGCAAACGACCTTCGGTGCGCGGGCTAACGCCGGCTGGCGGCGCGATCGATGGCGCGCTCAACGATGCCGTCAAGCTGTCCTGGGTCTTCCAATTCTATTCCCACCGGCCAGGTATGGATGATCCGGCGTAAATCCTTGGGAATGCGCATATAGTCTTTTTCCGTGGTCATCATCAGCGCATTGTGCCGCCGCGCGGTTTCGCGCAGTTCGCGCAAGTCCGACTCGGCGAAATTATGATGGTCGGGAAAGGTGGTGGTCGCCTTGAGCTCCGCACCGGCTTCTCGTAGGGCATTGAAGAATTTTTCGGGACGGGCAATCCCCGCGAACGCGAACACGGGGCCCTGGGGAATGGGCCCGCGCGGCATTACGGTGGCGCGCAAGATCGGCACGCCCACGGGCAGATGCTTGCGCCAAATCGTATGCACTGGGTCGGATTCGTCGCCGCCGACCAAAATCACGGCGTCGGCCCTGCGTAGCGCTGACTTTGCGCTTTCACGCATTGGCCCGGCGGGGAATATCCGACCATTGCCCAAGCCCACCTCGCCGTCGATGATCACAAGCGAGGCGTCCTTGAACACAGTTGGGTTTTGAAAGCCATCATCCATAATGATGACTTCCGCCCCGCCTAACACCGCAGCCTTTGCGCCCGCAGATTTGTTCTTCGCCACCCAAGTGGGCCCCGCACGCGCGAGCAACATGGCTTCATCGCCAATGTCGCGGTAGGTGTGTTTGTCCAAATCGACCAAGAGCGGTCCATGTTTGCGTCCGCCATAGCCGCGGGTCAGGGCGTGGGCGGCAACGCCTTTTTCACTGAGCCGCTCCATAATCGCGATGGTCATGGGCGTTTTTCCCGCCCCGCCCATGGTAATATTGCCCACGCAGACAACGGGTGCAGCGGGACGGTATGGCTTGGACAAGGTGGTGCGCATACCTGCGCCAGCTTGATACAGCCAGCTCACGGGGCCCAACATTGCGCGGGTCAGCGGCGCCGATTGTCGGCCCTGGGCATGGTTCCAAAACTCAGGCGCCTGCATTCGCGTGCTCCGGCAAAAAAGGTCGAACTCCGGCCAAGGTGTCGTCAAGAACCTGACCGCCACGCTCAGCCACTTTGAGTGCAGCTTTAGTCATTTGTGCCGCCTTCTTTTCGTTCAACGCAAGGATCGCGTCAGCAAGCTCTTGTGACGTTGCGGCGATCGTCGCGCCGTTCGCCGCGGTGAGCTCGGCAAAGATATCCGCAAAATTGGCGGTGTTGGGGCCAGATATGATTGGCGTTCCTACTCGTGCAGCTTCCAGCGGCGTATGTCCACCCACATCGGGTCGTAAGCTCCCGGCGATGAAGGTGGCGTCAGCGATAGCATACCATGTGCCCATTTCCCCCAGCGTGTCAGCGACATAGACAGCCGTGCCGTCATGCACCACATCCGCAGTGGATCGGCGGGCGGTCTCAAACCCCATGGAACGGGCGAGCTCGGTCACATCCGCCCCGCGATTGGGGTGACGCGGCGCCAACACCAAGAGCGCGTCAGGGATGGTGGCGCGAATGTGCGAATGGGCGTCCAAAACGATCGCGTCCTCGCCGTCATGAGTGGAGGCGGCAAGCCAGATGCGTTCGCGCGGACCCGCATGTTCCTTAAGTGAATCCATAATCGCTTGATTGGCTTCGGGAGGGTTTGCGGCCAATTTCAGGTTGCCCAAGCGCTCGACAGGACGCCCGAGCACGCGCGTCAGGCCGTCGGCCGTGCGTGAATCCGCGGCGCCGATCCACACAAATCCATCGAACAGGCGACGCGCGGCCCCGCTCCACGATTGCCAGCGGCGCAGAGATTTTTCCGTCATGCGCGCATTGACCAGCGCCAGTGGGATATGGCGCGCCTGGGCCTCAAGGATCAGATTCGGCCACAATTCAGACTCAGCGAAAATCCCCATGCCTGGCCGCCAATGATCCAAGAACGCTGCGGCCGCATCCGCGCGATCCACGGGGATGTATTGATGGATGGCGTCGCGCGGAAGGCGTTTGGCCATGAGTTGTGCGGAAGTCACCGTGCCGGTTGTGACCAAAAATGCGGCGTCGGGCCGTTCGTTGCGCAAGGCGTTCAGCAAAATGAGCAACATTAAACTTTCGCCCACACTGGCGCCGTGTAACCAGATCAGCGGACCGTCCGGACGGGCGACTGTGGCTTTTCCCATGCGCTCAGTGAGCCGCTCAGGGTCCTCTTTGCCCCGGGCGGCGCGTTGGGCCAAGATGCGCGGGGCCAGTCCGCCAAACATGCGGGTTAACAGGCGATAGGCCTTTAAAGACATGGGCAGGCGGGAAGCTGCCGGCTTGGCTTTGCTCATCGTCGCTGTCATTGTGGAATCTTCGGGAGAACCGCGTCGGCGCTGGCGTTATTTCGATCCAGGCGCAACGCGTCCTGGTCTTGGGCCGGTTCAACGACGTTGCCGCCAACGGCAGTATCGGCCTGCGCCGTGGCCTCGTTCAGGCGCGTCTCGAGTAAGCGACGTACGCCCTCCAATTCAATGTCCGTGGCGTCCAGCGCCGGCGGGTCGATGGGCGCATTCCATACAATGACGCCTCGGCCAAACGGCAGCGGCAAGACAAAACGGTCCCAAGAGTTGAACATGATCCGCCATTTGGTCGTGCAGGAAAAGGCATGGAGCGGAACTTGAGCGGCCTGGGCGAGTTTCACTGCCCCGGCGCGTGCGCGTTGGCGGGGGCCGCGCGGGCCGTCCGGCATCATGCACATGCAGCCGCCTGAGCGCACAAAATCGAGCATTTCGCGATACGCTACCGCGCCGCCCTTGCCCTTATCTTTCTTCGGGTTGCGCGTAGAGCCGCGCATCACCGCCAGATTGAGACGGCGGGAGGCTTTGGCGACAAACTCTCCATCATTGGAGCGTGAAATCAAAATGCCCGCCTTTTGCGCATCCAGCGGCCAGCTGGAATAGGCCAGCATCAGCCGCGAATGCCACAAACAGGCAACCAGGCCGCCGCCGCGCTCCCACACCGGCTTGATGTGTTCAAGGCCCTGCACGTCCCAGCGTGTGGTGACGCGGATCAGACGCATATAGGCGGCCACCAACCAGCCCATGGCGTTCTGGAACACATTTGATCGTAAAATCGACTTCAACATTCGGCGTATATGGCCAAACGCTGATCGCTTGTCGACACGCGCGTGTGTTTCTGCCTTGCCTCACGAGCCCGCCTCGGCGATGCCACCAGCCATGCACAGAGTCCTCAGCTATTGGCCGGAACCCGATATAAGCGACGACGTGGTGGCGGAGCGACTGTCCACGCCCGTCAAGCGATTCAGCGCGCATTTGGGCCTGCTCTTCAATGACCACCACATTTTGCGCGTGGGATTTCAGAACAAGCATCAGATCGACGAGTTGATGTGGCGCAGCAATCAGCCCAGCCCGGCCCAGCTGCGACGTTGGGCAAAGCGCGGCGTGCGCACGGTGATCAATCTACGCGGTTTATCCACAAAGTCGTTTCACCTGTTGGAGCGTGACGCATGCGCTTCTTTGGGGTTGGATCTCGTGACCTTGCGCGTGAATTCGCGCGACGCGCCCTGGCCAGCCGTGCCGCGCACCATCCGGGATATGTTTAATTCCATTGAGTATCCGGCGCTGATGCACTGCAAATCTGGAGCCGACAGGGCCGGACTGATGGGTGTGTTTTATCGCCATTTTCGCCTTGGCGACCCAATCTCCAAGGCGATGGAACAGCTGGATGGCAAGTATCTTCACGTCAAGACCGGTAAAACCGGCATTCTCGACGCTTACTTTCAGCATTATGTGGACACGGGCGGGCGTCGTGGCTTGGATTTCGTGACGTGGTCGGAAACCGGATTTGATCCGGTGGCGTTCAAGGAAAACTACAAGCCGAGCGCGCTGGGGTCCTTTTTTGTGGATCAAATACTACGTCGAGAATAGCACGCCGCGTTTACCCAATTCCGCCTATGTCTCGGCGAGTTCGACCTTCACCGATTTCAGCGTGTCAGACAGTTTGCGGATTTCAAATGGCTTGGACAGAAACCCGTCCATGCCCGATTGGAGAGCCTTGGCCTCGGTGCTGGAGTCAAAGTCGGCCGTGAGCGCCACCACGGTGGTCTGACGATTGAGCTCGCAGTCATTACGGATGTGCGCAATGACGTCAAAGCCGTCAATTTCGGGCATGTAGAGATCCAACAACACCAAATCGAAGCGCTCACGATCCAGAGCGTGCATGGCGTCACGACCGCTCGGGGCTGCAGTGACTTCGTGCCCCAGATAGACGAGTTGGTCTTCAATCATCTGCAGATTAATGGCGTTATCGTCCACAAGCAGGATTTTAAGTGACTGGGCCTCTTCGCTGTTTCTCCGGGTTGGAGCGGGCTCTTGTGAGCGAGGCGCGGAAAATGTGAGCTGAAACAGAACGCGATTGTCCTGCATACGGTGGATCATCAATTCACCGCCCACCGCGCGGGCTGATCGACGCGCGAGCGACAGGCCAACAGCGGCGATGGATTTGAACGAGTCAGAATCGTCAAACTCATTTCGTTTCAAGATTTGTTCCGCGGCGGCCAGAGCCGTGGGATCAAAGTCAACTTCCTCGCCACCGAGAAACACAACCAATTCATCAGAGCTCCGGCCCGGCTTCATAGCCACTTGCACCGTGCCCGTGCGCGCCAAACGGATAACGCTATCGATCGCGTTAAACATGGCGCGGCGGAACCACATCTCGTCCATCATGCGCAGTTCGCTGAGATCGTCTTCAATCTCGACCTTCAATCGCAATCCGCGCTCGAGCGCCGCTTGCACGGATAGGTCGGCGGCGGCGCGCACCTCACGCTCTAAATCGAGCGGTCGGACATTGAGCGTCTGGTTCTCGTCCAACACCGTGAAATACGAACTAATACTGTCGATCCGGGCCTGCAGCTGCCGGCACGCTCGCTCGGCGGCTTCAACCATGCGTCGATCGGGCAAGGACAGTGAGGATCGTTCCAAGGCGTGCAATGCAGAGAGCACAGTCGTCAATGGCGTGCGCAATTCGTGGTTCAGCGACGCCATGGACGGTGCAGGGGCTTCACCCTCTGGCGCCCCGAATTCATTCCCCCGTTTTCGTCTAAACATTGCGGCCCCGATCGCGCATCTTGCCTTAGTTTCAGATCAATTGGGCGATCCATCCGCCGCCCTATACGCCCACACCTGTTGGACAAGTGATCTGGTCATCGCGCCACAAGCCCCATCCGTGGCGCGCGGCTTAGCAAATCCCCAGTGATTATGCACCGGAAATTCCCCTATTGTGGGCTTGATATCCACAGTTTGTGCACTGCATGCAATCATTTGGGAACGGAGAATTTTTCAGCTGTCCTCTGTGCAGTCACTCGAAACGCGGTGAATTCGTGTTGACAAGACCTGGCAATCGCTCGCGCTTTGCTGTCAGTGAGTCATAATGCATCTTCGCTCTTGTGCACGAAGCAGGCGCACCAAAGGAGAGTTGCTCAATCATGCTGAGCCCGGCCAATCACGACCTTGATAGCGATTACTCGGCCGACGCCAAATCCAACCGGGTGGTCAGCAAACGCGCCGCCTTGCGCAGGGCCGCGTTTTGGGGATTGGCGGCCTTGGTATTTTCCGCGGCCTGTGTCGCCATGTTGGCGCCGCGGGCCGCTGGTCCGGGCGGACTGGTGTTTCTGTTGGCGCTCGCCGCGGGCGGACTTGTGTTTCTCTATCTGATCGCCTCGGGTGGGAGCGAAAGTGGCGTATTAACCGGCCGATCAGCTGCATCCGCATCGTCAGGCCGCATAGATCAACGCGCTGTTCGCGATGCTGTTTCAGCGTTTAATCGCTTGCCCGATCCAGCGTTGTTAGTGAATGCCGACGGCGCGCCCTATTTGGGCAATGACGCATTCCACAAACTGGTGGATGCGGCCGGTGTCATGTCGGACAGCGCACGACCTGTTGGATTTGATCGACTTTTGGGCGCACATCCATCCATTGGCGCTGCGATTTTTCGATTGGGCAGGGCCGCGCGCCGCGGTGAGCACCACACCGAGCGATTGCCAGCGGCGCCCTTTGGCGTGGATCAGGACATGCGGCGCTTTGACTTGGATGTGACGCCATTAGAGGGCGGCGGCGCCATGTGGCGGGCGCGCCCGATAGCTTTGCGCGAAGATGATGCCGAGGACGTCTTCAGCAGCGACACTCTGCTTGATGATGCGCCGGTGGGCTTCTTTTGCGCCAGCCAGGACGGGCGTGTGGCCTATATGAACCAAACATTGCGCACCTGGCTTGGCCCCGGTGCGGAGCGACCGGACCTGCGGATTGGTCATTTTATTGGTGGAGATGCGGCCCGCGCCCTTGCGCGCCCTCGCGCCGGCGGATCGGTCACGCGCGCGGAGATTACTTTAAAGGCGCGCGATGGCATTGTGTCGCCGGCTTTGGTGGTGACCGCATGGCCGGATCATGACCACGATCGGCTTTCACGATCATTGGTCTACGCGCGTGCAGGCGGCGGCGCGCCCGTCGGTGTGGCCCAGGCGGTTGCGGCTCCCGACATTGCTCAAGCCGGCGCCAGTCTAGACGCCATGTTTGCGAACGCTCCATTTGGTGTGGCGCGATTGGACGGCAAGCCCGGCGATGGGGCCGTGATTGCGGATGCCAACCCCGCATTTCTGGATATGACCGACGGCGCTGGCGCGCCGGGGGCTCGGTTTTCCGAACTGTTCGCGGTGGATGATGAGCGCTCGCGCGAGCGCCTCGACAACGGCCAAGCCGACGCCCGCAGTCCAGTGGAATGCATTCTCACCACCACCGAAGGGCGCACTGAATCCCCGCGTTACGTGCATATCTTCTTTGCGCCGGAGGGCCGGGGCCGGTTGACGGCCTACGTCCTCGATGTCAGCGATCGCAAGACGTTAGAAAGCCAACTCTCCCATTCCCGGCGTATGCAAGCGATCGGCGATTTGGCGGGCGGCGTGGCCCACGACATCAACAATAAGCTGACGGCCATGCAGCATTCGGCTGATGACCTCAAACTTCGCCACCCCGTAGGCGACCCGTCCTACGATACGGTCAAGAAGCTGGAGCAAAACATCAGCGGCGCCGCGGCCATGGTGCGCCATTTGCTCGCCTATGCGCGTCGCGAAGTGGTGCGCCCAGAAGTGATTGACGTTCCCGCCTTCATCTCAAGTCATAGCGTGTGGATGCGTCAGGTGCTCCATCGCGGGGTCAAACTTGAGACGGAACTCAACCGGGCCCCGGCCATCAAAATGGGGTTGAGCCAGCTTGAACAATCGCTGCTCAACCTTGTGACCAACGCCAGCTACGCCATGAAGAACAACGGCACGCTGGGTGGAGACATCGAAGACGCGCGTGGCACCGTGCGTATTCGCACTGGCATCGCCACGCCCGAAGAGCGCGCCCGCGCCGGCGTGCCTGAGGACGGTCTTGATTACGCCGTGATGGAAGTGTCCGACACGGGGTGTGGGATCCCCGAAGATCAGCTCGATCAGGTCTTCGATCCATTCTTCACGACAAAAAAGGCGGGTGAAGGCACGGGTCTCGGATTGTCCACCGTGTTTGGCGCCACCAAACAGGCGGGCGGGTATTTGGACGTGGAAAGTAAAGTGGACGAGGGAACGACCTTCCGCTTGATCTTTCCCGCATGCGATCCCAAGGAAGCGGCCGCCGCTGAGGAAGCGCGACTGGAGAAAGCGCGCAAGGCTGAAATCGACCGCGCCATTGCCGAAACCGACGATTTGTCAGGTACTGACCGAGTCATGTTTGTCGATGACGAGCCTGGCGTGCGCCAGTTCGCTGTGCGTATGCTCAAGAGTCAGGGCTATGACGTGATCGAAGCGCGCGATGGCGCCGAAGCGCTTGAATTGTTGGAAGAATACGCGGGCAAGGTGGATCTGCTGGTTTCAGACATTATTATGCCGGAGAAGAACGGCATTGAGCTATTGAACGAAGCCAAGCCGCACCTGGGTGATGCTGCGGTGATCCTGGTCTCTGGCTACACCCAGTCGCACTATTCCGACATTCTGGAGCAAAATCCGGATGTGCGCTTCTTGATGAAGCCCTACACGCTTGATCAATTGGTGCGCGCAGTGAAAGCCGCGCTCGCGACCCGGTAGAGTCGGGCGCAAGGAATTCGGTGGCGTTCGATTAATGTTCTTGCGTTGTTTTTGAAATGATCTTAGATTGTCGTTCTACACAGACTCATGGTCCTCAGGGCAGGACTGCAACGAGCAATGGACGAGATCGTTATGGCGGAGCCAAGTTTACGCGTGGTTGAGCAGAACAGCGAAAAGCAAAGCGATAAGCAACGGGCGCTGGAAGCCGCGCTCGGGCAAATCGACAAAGCCTTCGGCAA
>CAZWVH010000048.1:0-23784 GCA_964636945.1 uncultured Caulobacterales bacterium
GTATTGGATGGCGCAAGGTGGGCGATTGCGTTCGGCGATCTGATCGGTATCCTAGACACATATGGAAATCGCCTAATACACACGGCCCAAAGACAGCACGGGCGCTTTGACGCTGACCCGGCGCCATGTCCCTCGCTTCGGCGTTGACCCGCCGGTCGCGCCGGAGGGGGAGTGGCCGTGTCGGCCATGATCGATGCGGCGCGCGGGGCCCAACGACGTGAACAGTCGCCCGATTGCCGCTGAAGCGAAAGCATCCGATATGTGGTGAAACCATAAGCGCCGTCGCTTTGCGATCGCCGCGAAAGGGAGAGAATTCATGGACACGCTGCTCGCCCCGCCCCAGTTTGCCGCCGCCTATGCACCCGATGACCGCCTGGTTGTCGATGAACTCTTGAAGATCGCTGCGCTGGACGCGAGCGCTATGGGCCGCATCGACGCCAATGCGCGGCGGTTGGTGGAGGCGTTGCGCGAACACAAAAGCTGGTTCGGCGATATCGACGATTTTTTGCACGCCTACGGGCTGACCACCGATGAGGGCCTGGCGCTGATGGTGTTGGCTGAGGCGCTCTTGCGCATTCCCGATGCGAAGACTGCCGACGCGCTGATCGAGGACAAGCTGGGTTCGGAGGTGTGGGATCGCAAGACGCTGGGCGGCAAGCCGTTTGTGCTGGCCTCCACCTGGGCGCTGTCGGTGGGCGCATCGCTCACCTCGCCGGAGGACCAATCCACGGCGGGGCTGTCCAAATTGGTGAAACGTTTAGGCCGGCCGACGGTGCGCGAAGCGATCCGGCGGGCCATGCGGATTTTGGGTCAGCATTTTGTGCTTGGCCAGACCATCCAAGAGGCGCTGCGCCGGTCCAAGCCGCGTGAAGCGCGCGGGTATGAGTACTCCTATGACATGCTGGGCGAGGGCGCGCGCACCGAGGCCGACGCGCGGCGCTATTTCGAAAGCTATTGCAGCGCCATTCATGCCATCGGCGAACACGCTGGGGATGATCCCTTGCCGGCTCGGCCCGGCATTTCGGTGAAATTGTCGGCGCTGCATGCGCGCTATGAACCGGCCCAGCGCGAACGGGTGCTGCGCGAATTGACGCCGCGCGTGCTGGAGCTGGCCCAAGAGGCCAAGCGTTTCGATTTGGGCTTTACCATCGACGCCGAAGAAGCGGCGCGGCTGGAATTATCGCTGGAGATTTTCGGCCGGGTGGCGGCTGATCCGTCGCTGGCCGGCTGGCGGGGGTTTGGCCTGGCGATCCAAGCCTATCAAAAGCGCGCCATCCACGTGGTCAAGCATGTGATTGAATTGGCGAACGCGCTCGACCGACAATTCATGGTGCGCCTTGTGAAAGGCGCCTATTGGGACACCGAGATCAAACACGCCCAAGAACTGGGATTGGATGACTACCCCGTGTTCACCAGGCGCGCGGCGACCGATTTGAGCTATACCGCGTGCGCAAAGACGATCCACGATGCCAGGGATCGGATTTTCGGCCAGTTCGCCACCCACAACGCGGTGACGGTGGCGAGCATTTTGGAGATTTACCGCGATCGCCCGGATGCGTTTGAATTTCAGGCGCTGCACGGCATGGGCGGTGATCTCTATGCCCGCGTTACCGAAGCGGAGGATTTGGCCCCATGCCGGATTTATGCGCCGGTGGGCGGGCATGAGGATTTGCTGGCGTATTTGGTGCGCCGTTTGCTGGAAAACGGGGCCAACACGTCGTTCGTGAAAAGCATTGATGATGAGTCGGTGTCGGTGGACGAACTGGTGCGTCAACCGGGACAGATTCTGGGCGATGGCGTTGATCCGCGCCATCCGAAAATCCCGCTGCCGCGCGATATTTATGGGCCCCAGCGAGCAAATTCGCGCGGGATTGAATGGGGCGACAGTGTCGAACTCACCGCGCTTGTGGGCGCTGTGGAAGACGCCCCCGTTCAAGAGTTAAGAGCCGCGTCTCTGATTAACGGCGATGCACAGTCAGGGCTAACCCGCTCAGCTTACGCCCCCCATGACACCAGCTTGCGTGTGGGTGAAGTCGTTGAGGCGGACGCGGATATCGCGGCCCAAGCCATCGACGCCGCCGCCAGGGGATTTTCCGCCTGGAGCAAAACGCCGGTGGAGGAGCGCGCGGCGTGCTTGCGTCGGCTTGGCGATCGGCTGGAAGCGGACATGCCGCGCTTTTTGGCGCTGATCTCAAAGGAAGCTGGCCGCACATTGGTGGACGGCGTGGACGAAGTGCGCGAGGCGGTGGACTTCTGCCGCTATTACGCCAATCGCGCCGAAGCGATCATGGGCGAAACCACAGTACTGCCCGGACCGACAGGCGAGGATAATCGCCATGCGTTCATGGGGCGCGGCGTGTTTGTGTGCATCAGCCCGTGGAACTTTCCCTTAGCGATTTTCACCGGCCAGATCGTGGCGGCGTTGGCCACGGGCAACACGGTTGTCGCAAAGCCGGCCGAACAAACGCCGATCATCGCGTATGAGACAATCAAGCTTTTCCACGAGTGTGGAATTCCTCCCAGCGCGCTGCACTTGGCGTTGGGCGACGGCAAGGTGGGCGCGGCGTTGGTGTCCAACCCGAAAACCGCCGGCGTGGCGTTTACCGGCTCCACTCAAACGGCCTGGGCGATCAACCGGTCGCTGGCCGCTCGCGATACGGCGATTGCGCCGCTGATTGCTGAAACCGGCGGGGTCAACGCCATGATTGTCGATGCGACTGCATTGCCCGAGCAGGTGACCGACGATGTGATCAACAGCGCGTTTCGTTCTGCGGGCCAGCGTTGCTCGGCGTTGCGTCTTTTGTGCGTGCAAGAGGATGTGGCGGGCAAAGTGTTGGAGATGATCAAAGGTGCGGCGCGCGAGCGCGTGCTCGGCGATCCATCCGATATCGCCACCGATATCGGTCCGGTGATCGACCAAGAGGCGCGAGCCAAACTGGCCGCTTATGTCGATGCGGCGCGCAAGGCCGGCAAAGTCGTGTTCAGCGCTGATGATTTGGCCCAAGCCATGCCGCGTACGGGCTACCATTTCGCGCCCCACATCATCGAGCTCGACCGGGCGGAGGATCTGAAAGAGGAAATCTTCGGCCCCGTGCTCCATGTGGTGCGGTACAAGGCCAAAGATCTGCACCAGGTGATTGAAGCGATCAATGAAACCGGCTTTGGCCTGACCTTTGCGGTGCATTCACGCATTTCCAGTGCGTATGAACGACTGGCCGACGCCGTGCATGCCGGCAATGTCTATATCAATCGCAACCAAGTGGGGGCGGTGGTGGGCGTGCAGCCATTTGGCGGGATGGGGTTGTCGGGCACGGGGCCGAAAGCGGGCGGCCCGGCCTATCTCTACCGATTCATGACCGAAAAGGTCGTATCAACCAACACGGCAGCCATTGGCGGCAATACCCAATTGGTGTCGTTGAGCGATGATGTGTAACTGACGCTTCACCCAGTCAATGAACTCAGTGCTTGGGCCAAATCGTCTTGCAGGTCTTGGACGGGCTCTAGACCAATGGCGAAGCGAACCAGAGCCCCGTCTGCGTCCCAATCAGAGGCTGTGCGCCGCCTTTGCGGATCGCTATGAATGGCGAGGCTCTCAAACCCGCCATAGGAAAAGCCCAGACGAAATACTCTGAGCGCATTAAGAAACGCCAAAACGCGAGAGTCATCATTGGTGCTCAATACTGCGCCAAACAGGGCGCCGCCGGCGCAGGGGCCAGGAACAAAATCTCGCCGCCACACTTCGTGGTCAGGGTGGCTGGGCAGCGCGGGGTGAAGCACGCCCTGCACACCGGGATGGTCATTCAACCAATTGGCAAGGTGCAGCGCTGAACGCGCTTGCGCTTCATAGCGAACGGCCAGGCTGTGTACGCTACGCAGCACCAGATACGCATCATCGGGCGACACGCTCAGCCCCATTTCGCGAGCATAGGCGTCAAGGCGCTGTCCAGGTGTCTCGTCTCGCGCCATGGCCGCGCCGAGAAACACGTCTGAGCCGCCGGACACAAACTTGGTGGCGGCGATGATGCTCACGTCGACGCCAAGTTCCAAAGGCTTCACCGCCATGCCGCTGGCCCAGGTATTGTCGATGATGGTGGGGATGTTCCGTTGGCGGGCCGCGCGAACGATGGCGGGGACGTCCTGGATTTCGAAGGTCAGTGAGCCAGGGCTTTCCAGGACAATCAATGCAGTATTGTCGCGGATCAAATCAATAATCCC
Source organism: uncultured Caulobacterales bacterium (assembly GCA_964636945.1). Classification (GTDB taxonomy): domain Bacteria; phylum Pseudomonadota; class Alphaproteobacteria; order Caulobacterales; family Maricaulaceae; genus CAZADA01. The sequence continues at coordinate 4,216 of CAZWVH010000048.1, forward strand.
GCCTCCAATTCGCGGGTTGTAGGCCTCAGCCTCAATGCCCAATCTTTTTGCGGTCTTGATCAGCGCCCGGCGCGTTGGTCCGTATATGCTGTCGGTGAATAGGATGTGGTCCCCGGCGTTTGCGAGAGCGAGCACGGCGCCCGCGCACGCCGCGAGTCCAGACGGGAAGAGCGTGCACGAGTGGGCGTGTTCGAGGTCGCAAAACGCCGCCTTGAGTTCGTCATGCAATGGCGTGCCGGACCGGGCATAGGTGATCTGTTCGCCCGAGTAGAGATCTTCCGCACGCGACGTCAACAATGTGGAGGCGCGAATAATGGGCGGGTTCACCGGCGCGCCGCGTTGGGGGGGATCACTCACTACTCTGCGCTCGTTGCAATAGGCAGATCATGGCGCGCGCCCCATTCGGCCCAGGATCCATCGTAAACCATCACGTCCCATCGCCCCAGCCGCGCCAGCGCCAAGTTGAGGATGCACGAGGTCACACCCGATCCGCACATGGTGATGAGATGAGGCGTATCGAGATCAACTCCGGCGGCCGTGGCTACCTGTTCCAATGCTTCAGTCGACTTCATTGTGTTGTCATGGTTGAGAACTGCCGGCCATGGAATATTGATCGCGCCAGGCACATGGCCTGAACGCAAGCCGGGGCGGGGTTCGGCTGCTGCGCCTGCAAATCGCTCAGGCGCGCGCGCATCGAGAACCAGTGTGGTGTCGTCGTCTATGGCGGCGAGGACATCGTTAGTGCTTGCGACAAGGCGCGGTGTTCTTCTGGCATTGTAGGTCTCAACGGGTTCAGGGTAGGGCGCGCGCGATAAGGTCGTGGGGCCGTTAATTTGAGCCCATTGCCCATAACCTCCATCCAGCACCTGCACCAAGTCATCATTGTGCCCGAATGCCCGCAGCATCCACCACGCGCGCGGCGCAGAAAAGAGGCCGATGCGATCATAAACGACGGCGGCTTGATCATTAGCGAGGTCGGCGCGGCCCATTGCGTTGGCGAACCGATCAGCGCTGGGCAACATGTGCGGCAAGCTGGTTGAGGTGTCGGCAATGGCGTCAATGTCAAAGCGAAACGCCCAATCAATGCCGTGGCTGTCATCGAACTTAACGGCTGGCCCCCCCGCGAATGTCCATGTGGCGTCAAGCATCGCCGGCGGGTCGTTCTGGCGCGTGAGATTGAGGTTTGAGGCGGTGATCAATGGATTGGCTCGCGTCACGACTGCGTCTCCATCCACGGCGGGAGCGGCAGATTCTTTTCGCGAAGAAATGATGGATTAAATAGCTTGGATTGATAGCGATGACCGTAGTCACACAATATGGTGACAATGGTTTTGCCCGGTCCTAGGCGCCGGGCGAGCTGAATGGCGCCGGCCACATTGATCCCCGCCGAACCGCCAAGGCTCAATCCTTCTGTTAGCACAATATCATAGAGCACACGCAGCGCATCCGCGTCGGAAATCATGAACGGATGATCAACCTGCAGCCCTTCCAGGTTCGCCGTGATCCGTCCCTGGCCGATACCTTCGGTGATGGAGCCGCCTTCGGCTTTAAGTTCGCCATGAGCATACCAATGGTAAAGCTTGGCGCCCATGGGATCGGCCAGACCGATCTGGATGTTGGGGTGACGCTCACGCAGCGCCATGGATACTCCAGCCAACGTCCCGCCCGAACCGACTGCGCAGATAAAGCCGTCGATTTGGCCTTCGGTCTGGTCCCAAATCTCGGGTCCCGTGGTGCGATAGTGGGCGTCCCTGTTGGCCACATTGTCGAACTGGTTTGCCCAAATGGCGCCTTTAGGATTGGTTCGGTTGCGTTCTTCGGCCAGTCGTTTTGAAATGTGGATGTAATTGCGCTCCTCATCGGAGTAGGGCGCAGCGTCCGTCTCTATCAGTTCAGCGCTAAGAACACGCACAGCATCCTTCTTTTCTTGTGTCTGCGTGCGCGGCATGACGATTGTGGTTTTGTAACCCATGGCGTTGCCGACCAGCGCCAAGCCGATCCCCGTATTGCCCGCCGTACCCTCGACGATTTCGCCCCCCGGCCGCAATGCGCCGCGCGCTTCGGCGTCGCGCACAATACTCAGAGCGGCGCGGTCCTTCACTGATTGACCGGGATTGAGAAATTCACATTTGCCGAGAATCCTACAGCCTGTCAGTTCGGACGCGTGGCGGAGCTGGATGAGCGGGGTGTTGCCGATGAGATCGGTAACGAGCGCATTTTTGCGCTGGGCGATGTGGTCTGTAGTCACAGTCTGCGTCCAATGAAATGAGCCAACAAGACGCTAAGCATGCTCATCCCCGCGCTTCAAGTCGTGATCCATCACACTTGCGCGCACGTAGCATTGAGCAATGACAACCCTATCTCTTATACCACCAAGTGATGTTGACGAATTGCTGACCGGTTATGTGTCAGGCCGTTTGACCGGCGGTCTTGGCGCTTTGGCGCGCGCGCATCTGCGCCTGGATCGTGAAGCGCGACACTTGGCGCAAGCTGGGGAATGCATTGGCGGGGCAGCATTGGAGGCCGAAGCCATCGCGCCGCTTGGCGAGGCCGCCGTTTCGGGGACGGTGTCTCGCCTGGAGCCGACGGGTGTGGGGAAGCCAGCAAACCAAATCGAGCACGCTGCAAACTCTGACGTGTTTCAGGATCTCCTCGGCCATCCATTGGAACGGGTCCGGTGGCGGATGCGTTTGCCCGGTGTGCATGAATATAGGTTGCAGCGGTTTCACGATCGGTACAGCGACACAAAACTCATTCGGCTTCACGCTGGACGGCGCATGCCGGAACACGGCCACCACGGTGCGGAGATTACACTCGTGCTTAAGGGTGCTTACCACGACCAAACCGGGGACTATACGCGCGGCGACGTCCAGTTCATTGACCGCGAAACCAGTCATCAACCGACGGCCTCGTCGCAGTCCGATTGCATCTGCCTGATCGTGTCCTTTGGCGGAATTAAGGTCCACAGGCCGCTTGAGCAAATGTGGCGGTATTTCTTTCACTAGTGGGAATAATGGCCGATTGGGCAGATTTGCCCGGTTTGATCGGCAAGAAGGAGTAGAGTTGTGCGCAACACATTCACAGCGTTGGTCATCCTGCTTGGGAGTGCAGTGAGCGGTCCTCATGTCAGCGCTCAAGATGATGGTGGCACGCTACCGCCTGGCGTTAGCGATGGGGCGCAATGGAGCGATCCGCAGCCAGGCGAGCTTGTGTTTGACGTTTCCCGCAATGGGGGAAAGTTTGGCGCGGAGCGCATGACCTTCGAGCGGCGCGGCGAAGACATGGTGATCACGCGGGACGTGGACTACAAAGTCTCATTCGGTCCGATCGTGCCGTTTAGATATCGTCACGACGCCATTGAAGTCTGGCGCGACGGCCGCCTGATTTCGCTGGAAAGCGAAACACTCAAGGACGGCGATGATCTCACAATGTCGATGATGAGGGGCCCGGAGGGAAGCTTCGCGGTTCGCTCAAACTTGCTGGGCGATGCGCAAGACGTAGCCGGCGATATGCTGGCAACCTCCTGGTGGAATTCAGCAGTCATGACTGAAAACCAGCTGGTGAACACTGAGACGGGTGAGGTGCTTGATGTCTCGGTGTCAAAAATCGGCCGCGAAACGGTTCAAACTGGTCAGGGTCCAGTTGACGCCACGCTCTACCGAGTCGAAGCCTCGCTGACCCTCGATCTCTGGTACGCTGACGATGGCCGTTGGGTTAAAATGTCCTTCAACGCTCGCGGCGATAATTTCATCGAATACACGCTGCAAAGCGCTACGGGCGGCTAGTCCGTGGCCGATCGCACACTCAGAGTGATCTTGGGCGACCAACTCAGCCCCCACATCTCGTCACTTCACGATTGGCGCGTAGATGACGTGGTTTTGATCGCTGAGGTGCGCGATGAAGCAACCTACGCGCCGCATCATAAGAAAAAGCTGGCGTTTGTGTTCTCTGCGATGCGCCATTTCGCCGAAGAACTCAGGGGCGAGGGGCGCCACGTGCGATATGTGCGCTTGGACGACGCGAATAATGCAGGCTCCTTACGGGGCGAAACGCTGCGCGCTATTCGGGACGAAGGCCCGTTCGACCGTGTTGTCGTCACCGAACCGGGGGAGTGGCGGCTGGCTGAAGAATTGAAAGCCTGGCCACAAGCGCTCTCTACCACAGTGGATGTGCTGGGCGATGATCGGTTTTTGTGTTCGCGCGACGCGTTCGCGGACTGGGCTGAAGGGCGCAAATCGCTGCGCATGGAATATTTCTATCGTGAGATGCGCAAATCGCACGACATTCTGATGGACGGTGACCAGCCGGTCGGTGGTCAGTGGAATTTCGACGCCGATAATCGCAAAGCCATCGACGAGGATTACCAACCGCCCAAACGCAAACGGTTTAGACCGGACAAGACCACTGACGACGTCATTGATCTGGTTCGGTCTCGTTTCGACAATAATTTTGGCGATTTGGAAAACTTTGATTGGGCGGTGACTCGAAAGGACGCCGCGGCCGCGCTGGACCATTTCATTCAGGACTGTCTGCCCACCTTCGGTGATTATCAAGACGCCATGGCCGTGGACGAACCCTATTTGAGCCACGGTCTGATCAGCTTCTATCTCAATATCGGGTTGCTGGACCCCTTGGCGTGCTGCAGAGCGGCCGAACGGGCGTACGACACTGACAATGCCCCGCTGAACGCGGTCGAGGGTTTCATCCGGCAAATCTTGGGTTGGCGGGAGTATGTGCGCGGCATTTATTGGCTGAAAATGCCACAGTATAAGCAACTCAACGCACTGAACGCCGATCGGCCGCTCCCCGACTTCTATTGGTCGGGCGAGACAGACATGAGGTGTCTGGCGCAGGTCGTTGGTCAAACCAAGCGCCACGCCTACGCCCATCATATCCAAAGACTCATGGTCACAGGCAATTTTGCCATGTTGGTTGGCGTAGCGCCGGAGCCCATCAACGAGTGGTACTTGGCTGTGTATGGCGATGCATACGAGTGGGTGGAGTTGCCCAACACGCACGGCATGGCCACCTTCGCTGATGGTGGGATCATGGCGTCTAAGCCCTACGCAGCCAGTGGGGCATACATCAATCGAATGTCGAATTATTGCGGGGCCTGTCGTTACAGAGTGACCAAGAAAAACGGGCCAGACGCATGTCCGTTCAATTATCTGTATTGGGATTTCATCATGCGTCACGAAGACAAACTGCGATCCAATCCCCGGATTGGGCGCATTTACGGCACGCTTGACCGCATGTCGGAACAACGCAAAGAGGCTATCAAAGATGATACGAGCCGGTTCTTGAGCCAGATCGGACTGGCCAAGCCGGCAAAGGAGAGTGCGTCGTGAAGCCCAAAACCTCCAAACCGAGCGACGGCGTCGCATGGATCACTGGGGCCAGTTCCGGCATCGGCTACGCTCTGGCGGAACGACTGGCGGCGTTTGGGTGGCGTGTGGCCGCCACGGCGCGCTCAGCTCACAAACTCGAAGCGTTGAGCGAGGCCACGCACGGAAAAGTCCATGCTTTTCCCGCCGATGTGACTGATCCGCGAGCGGTAAGGTCGTGTGTCGATGACATTGAAACGGAGTTGGGCCCCATTGCGCTGGCTGTGTTGAATGCTGGTGTTTATCTTCCGGTGAAGGGTGAGGCGCCCGACTTCTCGGCGTTTAAGAAAACGTTTGAGGTCAATCTCTTGGGAACGGCGGCATGCCTGACGGCGGTCAACCCGCGTTTGTGCGCGCGGCGCAAGGGCCAGATCGCCATTGTCTCTTCGGCCACTGGATTTGGAGGCATGCCCACCGCCGCCGCTTATGGCGCATCGAAAGCTGCGCTGATCAATATGGCCGAATGCCTCAAAATTGAACTCGACCGTTGGGGCGTGAAGGTGCAGGTGATCACGCCTGGATTTGTGGAAACACCGGCCCAGGACGAAAACGAGTTTCCCAAGCCGATGATGATCACGCCCGAGCAGGCCGCTCTCTATATTCAAAAGGGCCTCAAACGCGGGGCGTTTGAGGTCACCTTTCCCAAGGGCTTCACGGTGCCGCTCCAGTGGACCTACGCTCTGCCCAAGGACTGGTATTTGTCGTTGGTTAAACGCCAGACAAAATGGAACCGGCCTTTGCCTGACGGCGCCGTCCCCGGCGGTGACTACGGGCCTTAGGCGGCTGGTCAAAGATACGGTCCCCACATGAAGGCGACGGTTCCAAAAATGCCGATCGCCATGACGCCCGTCATCAACAAAACCGCCGACCCGACAAGGATTTTGAGACTGTTGGCCGCGCTTTGTTGAGCACGAAAGTAGAGTTCGAGCATGGCGAGCGGAATAAGGTAGCAGCCGAACACCAATGCAATGTCAGCTGGTCCCGACAGGGTCTGGTTCATGCCTCGCGGTCCCTGGTTGATCAGCACCCAAGCCATGATTCCGACGCGTAAGAACCACACGCCATTGACCACCATGAATGTGCGCATGGCCCAACGCCGATGCGTTTCGATCTGGCGCGCCATGGCATAGCGAAGCGCCAGTCCGGCGAACAGTAGGATGAGCAGGGCGTTTACGCTGATCGCTATGGCGGACACCGACGACAGCTGCGTTCCGCGCCCCCAGGTTAGCCACAGACCGCCAATCGCCATGAATCCGGCGATGGCGATGAAGACACGGCCGTTCCAACGATGGAATGTGCGAAATCGATTGCGGATCTGCGGGACAAGTTGCAGAAGCCCGCCGAATGTGATCACGGCGGCTAAAAGCACGTGAATGACGAACATCAGATTGCCGGCCAAATCGCCTTCAATGTGACCGTCAATGAGCGGTTTGTCGTTCCAAGCGGCAAAGTCGCCGGCCACCGTGCGCTGTCCGTAATAGGAGACGATAAAGGCGATGAACGCCACCTGGCCAATTGCGGCGACAACAAACCAAATTACGCCGGTGGCCTTCAAGTAAGTGCGACTCGCATTCCCGGAGCTCGGTAGTGTTTGATCAATGGTGGTCATGCATCACTCCCAAACCAAAATGTTGACGCCAATCGTGCGATCAGCGGTTTGGATTTGATTGCTGAATGGGTGGGGAGGGTGCGTCTCGCCGTTTTGGAAATCGGCTAAAAATTCACTACACTTTCTCTCGGCGTTGTCACAACAGCGTAGTTAGGCGGGAGTGGACGTGATGGTGGACAAAGTCATTCACCTGCCTGGCAGGCCGTTGCGCGCAGCCTGGGAACAGCATGTCGCCGCGGCTCTCACTCGATGGATGCGTCCGCCGGCAAGTCTCATGCACTTCTACTGGGTGCTGTTTGCGGTCTCGATTGGCTGCTTTGCAATCCACCGAGCGTTAGGCTCCCATCTTGGCCCGCTGGCGCCCGTGTTCGCCATTGTGGGGGTGGCGAGCTGTGGATGGTCTTGGCTGCTGGCGCGCGCGATCTTCCACCCCCAAGATGCCGCGTCGCGTTGGCCGGTTTGGATTGTGATCGGCATCTTCATGAGTGGGGCGGTTTTGATCGTGTCGGGATCGCCGGAAGCAGGGCGCGGGTTTTGGTGGCCGCTCCGGACCATGATTGTCGATGTCCATCTGCTCACCAGTTCCACCGTGTTGTTACTGGCGTTGATCGAGCCCATTCGGGGCATCGGCGCCAGCCCAACGGCTGATGAACGGCGACTTCGATTGGCGTTTGCGTGCGGCTATGGCGCGCTCTTGGCAGCTTCAGTGTTGTGGGCGCCGCAAGCCAGCGACACTGCGGCATCTATCCAGGTCGGTGATGGGGTGCAGATCGCGTGTGGCGTCTTGGCGGTTATTGCGGGGCGTGCGGCCATTTGGGCGCGCGAAGCGATCACACCGGTCAAAGATCAGGGCCGCGGGGACTCTCAAAACAAAATCGTCAAGGCGCAAGACGATGATGACCTGGAACTTGCAGCCCAACTCAAGCACATCATTAGCCAAGAGGCTTTCTTTACAACGCACGACGTGAAGGTGGCGGATTTGGCAAAGCGCGTTGGAAAACCAGAGTACAAGGTGACCCGATGCATCACGGGCACTCTAGGCTTTCGCAATTTTAACCAATTGATCAACACCCACCGCATTGAGTGCGCCAAGCACATGTTGGCGGATCGGTCGTATGATGGTTTGTCGATTTTAGACGTGGCGCTGGAATCGGGATTTGGCTCGATCGGTCCGTTCAACCGGGCATTTAAGGACCAGATGAACATGACGCCGCGCGAATATCGCGCAGCGTCACGGTCCATCCAATAATCGAGAGCTTACTCCGCGGGCTTGCGGAATTTCAACGTCATCCGATCGCTTTCACCGATGGCGCGATTGGCTTCTTTTTGCGCTTCATCGTCGCCGGCAAGCCGTGGCGGCAAGCGCCAGACGCCGATCTCATAGTCGCGCTCGTCCTTCGGATTGGCGTTGATTTCGCTGGCTTCTTCGAAAACAAAACCCGCGCCTTCAAACGTGGCAATCACGTCACTCTGCTTGATATAGCCTTTTGAGCCATTCGCTTGTTCGTCCGTTGCGTCTTCGCCGGCGCGGTGCTGAAGCACAGCCACGACGCCGCCGGGCTTGAGCATATCCCAGCTGCCCTGGGCGGCCAGCTCAGCTTGGCCCTTGCGCCACATATGGTGGAGGGCGCGCGCGTGGAACACGACGTCGGCCTGACCAGCCACATCAGCGGGAATGGAATCCCACAAAAAAGCACCGTCAATCGCAGCGCCCTCTGGCAGCCAATCCGCCTCAGCCATCGCCGAAGTGAATTCCTCAACGAAATTCTCACGTTCAGGGTAGTGCAAGCCGTAATAGGCGCCGTCATCGCCAAGGTATGGCAGAAGAATCTTCGTGTAGTAGCCATTGGCGCTAGGCAGGCTTTCAATCACTGTCATGCCTGGCTCGATACCAAAAAATGCCAAGGTCTCTTTGGGGTGGCGATACTGGTCGCGGGCGCGGTCGTCATCCCGGCGAGGATCGGCAAGCACGGCTTCCAGTGTGGTGTGATCCATCTGTGCGCTGGCAGGATCGGATTCTTCCTGCGCAAAGGCTGGCGCCATCATCAGCGTGCTGGCTGCGGCGGTGAGCAATAGGTTTCGAAGCGTCATAGCGGGAGTCCCCTGGCTAAAGTGATCAGGTTAGGCTGGGTAGATGATGCCGGATTTATCGCACATGAACGCAAATCTGTCCTACGTTTCACGCGATAGTGAGAATTGCCCCACGTCAATTCGACCGGTCCGAAATCCTGCTTCGCAGTAAGCGAGATAGAACAGCCATAGGCGCCGAAAACGTTCGTCAAAATTTTCATTTTGCTTGCGGATCGTTGTCCAAGCCTCGGAGAATTGCTCGGCCCAGCGGCGTAAGGTCTCGGCATAGTCTTGACCAAAGGTGCGCACCGGACCCCAGCTGAGGCCCGCAGCCTTGGTCACACTGCTCAATCTTGAAACACTGGGCAGCATGCCGCCGGGAAACACATGACGTTGGATGAAATCGACCCGCTTGCGGTAGCGATCAAACAAATCTTCGCGAATGGTGATGATTTGTAGTCCCGCGCGTCCGCCCGGTTTCAAGACATCGCGCACCTTCTGAAAAAAGGCCGGCCAGTATTCCTCGCCCACTGCCTCAAACATCTCAATGGAGGCCACATTGTCATAGGTGCCATCCACATCGCGATAGTCGCACATTCTGATGTTCACTTTGTCGGCCAGCTGGTTTTCGAACATGCGTTGCTTGGCAAAGTCATACTGTTCGCGACTGATGGTCAATCCGGTGACTTGGGCGCCGCGTTCACGCGCCGCGTACTCCGCAAAGCCGCCCCATCCTGAACCGATTTCCAAGACATGGTCGCCTTGAGACAGGCCGATGGCATTGGCCAATGTCTCGTATTTATGTGTTTGCGCGCGCTCCAGGCTCTCGCCGGGGACGTGGAACAACGCAGACGAGTACGTCATGGTGTCGTCCAGCCACTCGCGGTAAAACGCGTTCCCCAGGTCATAGTGAGAGTGGATGTTGCGCTCGGCCCCGCGGCGCGTATTCCGGTTCAACCAATGGTATACATTGTGCGCAAAACGGGTGAGCGGTCCGCCGCGGAGTTGACTGGATAAGTGATCAAGGTTTTCCGAGAACACTGAGAGGAGCGCGGACAAATCGGGAGTGTCCCATTGCCGGTCCATGTAGGACTCGGCGAAACCCGTTACGCCTCCCGATAAAACCCGTCGCGCCACCCGCCAATCATGAACTGTAAACTGCGCCGAGCCGCCCGGTTGATCTCCACGAAACACCAAGCGCTCATTGGTGGGGGTGATCACTGTCAGCTCACCGATCCGAATTCGCAGCAAGATCCGCGCAGCCAGGCGAAACGAGAGCGGGGCGCCGGGCAATGATCCAAGCCGGTCAGGCGTCGCCAAGTCCGATTGCTCCGTGACCATGAAACGTCCTCCGATTTGACTAGGCATACATCGATTGATCCCGTGTGACACCAACGCTGATCAGGGTTGGTGGTTTCGGGCGTCGATGATATCGCGCTCCTTTCATCCAAAGTCGTAACGCTTCCCAGTGTATTCCCGCAATCGCCTTGTGCGTGGAAAAGGGCTGGCTGGCGAAGGCTGAAAGTGCGGAACGATTGTGAAGCGGCCTGGTGGTCGCGATGTGATTGGCAAAAAACGTTGGCGCATTGTCGCGTGAATAGGCGATGGATAAGGCGTAACGGTCGGTAGGCGGGCGCAAACTGAAACGATATTGCCCCTGGTCAGGGAAAAAGGGCGACACGTGGAAGATTTTGTCCACCGACTGCCGCTGTTCCTGGCCCCGGCCAGCAGGACACACATAGGCGTGAGCATCCCCAAACGTATTATGAACTTCGTAGATTGCGCCGCGAAGCTCACCGTCGGGGCCGTATCCAAACCACATGCTGATCGGGTTGAACACATAACCTAAAACGCGCGGAAAGCAGATCAGCATGACGCGACCACCGTCCAGCGCAACGTCCGCCTGGGCAAAGGCGGCCTCCGCCCAATCGCGTAATGGCGCGTCTTCGCGTGCGCCAACGTCTCGGCGGAAAAAGCTGAAGAGATTAAAGCGTTCGATCGAGAAAAAGCGGCTTTGGCGAGCTGCCTCGTCCAATCGATCGACGTCGATCAAGATCGATAGCGTTCGATAGGAGAACCGGTGCATGAACGGCAGGGTGCGCGCGTGTGTTGTCTTGCCGATCAGCCAGGACACCGCGGGTGCGTGTTCAGTGGTCATTCCGCCGCCGCCAATACTCCAACTGCTGATTTGTTTCGATCGAGCCATGGGCCGCCGTCCACGTCGCCTTCTACAAATGTCCACGGCACCGAGCCGCCAAGCTTTAAGGCTACCCGCAGACCGGCGCGCAATCCATCCTCGTGAAAACCGTAACCGAGCCACGCGCCCGCAAACCATGTGCGTCGCACGCCCTGGACCACATTGAACTGTCGTTGGGCGGCAATGGCGGCTTGGTTGAATTGAGGGTGGTCGTACTCGAAGCGTCCAAACTCTAGATCCGGGTCGATCTCCATTTGCGGATTGAGCGTGACGAACAGAGGTTTGTCGTCCGCAATGCCTTGCAGCAGATTCATGTTGTAAGTCACTTGCGCCGCCGCAGCGTCCGCCTGGCGATAGTTCCACGCCGCCCAGGCTTTGCGGTGTCGCGGCATGATCGACGTGTCGCGGTGGAGGACAGCGATGTTGGGTGCAAACTGGATCGCTCCAAGATATTGGCGTTCGTCCTCGCTGGGATCGGCCAGAAGAGCCAGCGCCTGATCGGAGTGGCAAGCAAGAACCACCTCATCATAGGCATGTTCACTGCCGTCGTCGCGGGTCACGATCACTTTTGGACCCATGCGGCGAATGTGTTGAGCGCGTGCGTTGAGCTTGACGCGATCGCCCAAAATGTCTGCGAAACGGGAGACATAGGAGCGACTGCCCCCTTTCACCGTTTTCCAGCGTGGGCGCTGGGAACGCTGAATGTAGAGCAATCGGTGATTGTGAAAGAATTTGAGAACCGTGGCTGCCGGTTGGTCGGCCATGCCTGCGTCGGTTGTGGACCAGATCGCCGCGCCCATCGGCAAGAGGTAAGTGTCGCGGAATGCGCCGGAAAACCGATGCTGACGTAAATACCCCCCCAAGGTGAGATCGGGAACGGTGTCAGCTTCGATATCGGTTCGGGCCTGATGATTAAACCGCACAATCTCACGCAACATCCTCAAATGACTTGGACGAAAGAGGTTGCTGCGTTGGGCAAATAGGCCTTCAGGATTTGAGCTCCATTCAATGCGGCCATCACTGAAGCCGAAGGACATATTGGACTCGTGCACTGGGGCGCCAATGGCGTCGAACAGTTTGATCATGTTCGGATAGGTATGATCATTGAACACGATGAAGCCGGTATCGACCGAAATCCGATCGCCGTCATAGTCGATATCAACGGTGTTGGCATGACCGCCCAACCGCTCGCGGGCTTCCCATAAGTCAACGTCGGCAACGTCTTTGAGCGCGTAGGCCGCGCCTAATCCGCTTATGCCCGCGCCAATGACGGCGATACGGCGATGGCTCATGTACTCATTCTCCTACGCATTTGCTCCGCGCGCGGCGCAATGGGCCGTCAGGCCGGGGTTTTCAGACTATCAAACGCCTCCAGGGCGCGCTGCCGCGCTCTGGCGTGGTCGACAATGGGGTCGGGATAATTGTCGCCAAGTGTGACGCCGGCGTCGCGGAGTTCGGTGGCGCTTGCGGTCCAGGGAAGATGAATATGCTTGGTTGGCAGCTTTGCCAGCTCGCTGATCCAGCGGCGCACATAGGCGCCGTCTGAGTCGAATTTTTCGCCCTGGGTCATGGGATTGAATATGCGGAAATAGGGGGCGGCGTCCGCGCCGCTGCCTGCGATCCATTGCCAGCCTGCGGCATTGTTGGCCAAATCTGCGTCCACGAGCGTGTCCCAAAACCAGCGTTCGCCCTGACGCCAATCAATCAACAAATGCTTCACCAAAAACGAGCCGACAATCATGCGGACCCGATTGTGCATCCATCCGGTGGTCCACAATTCGCGCATGCCGGCATCCACTATTGGATAGCCAGTCTCGCCCCGCTGCCAAGCATCGAGCGCAGTGTCGTCGGACGTCCAGGGAAAGTTATCAAACTTAGCTTGGAAGTTCTCATTGGGAAAATCGGGATTGTGATAGAGGAGCGAATGGGAAAACTCACGCCAGCCGATTTCGCTGAGAAATGTGTTCGCACCACCCTCCTCGCCGTGCTCAGCCATGTGGTCTAAGACGCGTGAGGCCACTTGGCGCGGAGAAATTTCACCAAAATGCATGTGAGGGGACAGACGCGAGGTTCCGTGCACGCCGGGCAGATTGCGTTGAGTTTTGTAACCGCAAACGTGGCGCTGGAGAAACGCGGTCAAACGGCCATGCGCTGAAGCCTCGCCGACCGTCCAGGCGTCGCGTATTCCACCCGCCCAATCAGGCTTGGTGGGTTGCAGCGCCCAATCGTGCAGTGCATCGCTGGCGATTTGAGCCTTGCTTGCGGGTATAGACGTGGGTGTCGGCAGTGTAGCGGTGGGCAAGCCTTGCGCTCGGCATGCGCGCCAAAACGGCGTGAATACGCGATACGGATCGCCGGCCCCCGTTTTGATCTCCCAAGGCTCGAACAATAACGCGCCATTATGGCTTTCAGCTTTGACGCCCGCCGCCTTAAGGCGATCTTTCACGGCGCGGTCGCGTTCCACCGCAAACGGTTCGTAACAGCGGTTCCAATGAACTTCGGCCGCACCAATTGCGTCAGCCAGATCGATAATCACTTCACTCGCATCGCCGAGCCGCAAAATCAGCTCAGCACCTTTTTCTGCAAGGTTTGCCACCAGCGATGTCAGCGATTGGTGCAGCCACCAGCGCGAGGCTCCTCCCATGATCCATTCGCCGGGCGACACGTCGTCCAACACATAAACGCAAACCACCGGCCGGCCAGAAGCGACGGCGGCGCTTAAAGCTGGGTTGTCGCCAAGTCGAAGGTCCTGGCGGAACCACATCAGCGCCGGCGCGCTATTGGAATGGGACACAGATGACGCCACAACAGCTCACAATTATTGTTCAGGGCTTCAACATGTACGCGCTCAATCGCGTTGCGGATGAGCGCGCGCCCGCTTGGCCGCGCAGCCAGGGGTGTTCCAAACGCGCGCAGGTCGCTATGTATGGGGCTGAAATTGCTTTGCCCTGAGCGCGCCAGTCCGCGCCCGTGAAATCGGAAAGACCACCGCCATGACCCGCCATGAAACCATTGCTGTAAAACCCAACGCCATTGTGGAAGTGGGCTCTGGCCCCACACAGATTGTGCGTTTCGGCCAGGAGCTTCCCGTGGCATTCATCGCTGGGCCCTGCCAGATGGAAAGTCGCGAGCATGCGCTGGAAACCGCCCAAGCGATCAAGGACGTCGGTGAACGACTGGGGGTGGGCATTGTGTACAAAACCAGCTTCGATAAGGCCAATCGCACCAGCTTAAACGCCCAGCGCGGCATGGGGCTGGAGGCCTCGCTGGAGGTGTTCGCGGAAATCCGCGAGACGGTTGGTTTGCCCTGCATCACTGACATCCATACGGCGGAACAATGCGCGCCGGTGGCAGAGGCGGTGGACATGCTGCAAATCCCCGCCTTCCTCTGCCGGCAAACCGATTTGCTGGTCGCCGCCGCCGCAACCGGCAAGGCGATCAATGTGAAAAAGGGTCAATTCCTGGCGCCGTGGGACATGAAAAACGTGCTCGGCAAGATCACTGGCGCGGGCAATCCGAATGTGTTGGCCTGCGAACGCGGGGCAAGCTTTGGCTACAATACTCTGGTCACCGATTTTCGCGGCATCCCCACCATGGCGGGCTTCGGTTCGCCGGTGATTTTCGACGCCACTCACTCGGTGCAGCAGCCAGGCGGGCAGGGTGGATCATCCGGCGGACAACGCGAGTTCGTGCCCTATCTGGCGCGCGCCGCTGCGGCTGTTGGCGTGGCCGGCGTGTTCATCGAAACGCATCCCGATCCCGACAACGCCCCTTCTGATGGCCCCAACATGGTGCCGATGGGCGAGTTCGAAGGCTTGCTGAAATCCATCATGGCGCATGACAACTTGGTGAAGGCGTAGCGGCGTAGGGTGGGCAAAAGCGCAGCGGCGCCCACCGAAATCTATGCAAACGGCCGGCAATTGGTGGGCATGTCTTCGCCATGCGCCACCCTACAAGGCCGGTGTTTATGCGCATATCCATCAGCGGCGTAGGGTGGGCAACACCACATCGCTCGCCAAATTGGCGGCTGGCAGGGCGTTCGCCGGCAATCCCTAATTCTTCCCCGCCGGCGCATCGTCGCCGGGACGCAGGGCGAACACGGGCGCATTCACATCGTCGCGTTTGAATTGCACTGCACAAAATGGCAGCTGGTCGGCAAATTGATAGCCATTGATGACCAACCCTTCGGCCAATAACAGCAGTGCGTCATTGGGCAAATCCTCGAGGTCTTCGTCCTCGCCGCTCTCCATGGCCAGCGCGAGCGCCTCCACCACGCTATGGCGATAGGCGGTGGTGTCTTCAGGGGCTTCATCGGCCAGGCGCTCGCGGGTGACGTCCAGCGCGTTTTGCAAGTGTTCTTCGGTGGTGGCGGCCACATACATGGCGTTCACCAATAGCGGGGTGAGCCCATCCTCACGGAGCGCTTGGGCGATGTCGTCATCATCATCGGGATGGGAGAACTGAATGGTCACCGCATCAATCGTCATGGTCATGGCCCGCTCCTTTGGGTGAGAGCATAGAGCGCCACGGCCGCTGCGGTCGAGACATTCAAGCTTTCCACTGCAGCGCTGATGGGAATGCGCGCCAGCATGGCGCAAGCCTCGGACACACTGGGGCGCAGGCCTTTGTCTTCCGCGCCGATGACCAGCGCCAGGCGGCGACTGTTGGCCGCGGCGAGCGCCTCGGTCAAATCCGCCTCGGCCTCTCCGGCCAGACCTATGACAAAGACGTCGGCTTGGGTGAGCGCGTCAATGGCGCGCGAGATGTTGACCACCCGGGCATGGGGCACGCGTTCGGCAGCGCCCACGGCGGCTTTGGCGCATGCGCCCATCAGTGGCGGGGCTTTGCGGTCTTGCATGACAAGGCCGGCGGCGCCAAATGCACACGCCGACCGGATGACCGCGCCCACATTCTGCGGGTCAGTGACCTGGTCCAGCACGACGACAGGGCCATGAGCGGCGATGATGTCGTCCAAGGAAACCGGTTCGAGACGTTTGCACTCGACGGCGATGCCTTGATGGACGGCGTTGTGCGGCAGGGCGTCATCGATGACTTTAGGTTCGACAATGTCAACGCGTCCCGCCAAATCAGATGCAAGGTCACGGGCGGCGTTGCGCGTCGCTAGCGCTTTGAGCACCGTACGCTGAGGATTGGCGAGGGCGGCCGCAGCGGCGTGTTTGCCCCAGACCCAGCCGATTTCAGCCTCGCCAGCTGACTTGGCCGTGTAAGAGCTGTTGCGTCTTGGCGCCGGGCTGGTTAGTTTCCGCCGCCTGGCGAATTTGGGCGCGTCCGACATGGCGCGATCCGTCTCCCTCATGGTGGGGTGGCCGAGTGGTTAAAGGCACCAGACTGTAAATCTGGCCGCGAAAGCGTACGCTGGTTCGAATCCAGCCCCCACCACCAGTTGCTCGAATTGAGCAGATCGCCGCGGGCGACGCGATTGGGCCTGGCCCGAATTCTCTCTTCATTTGACCGAGATTGGACGCGGGAGCAAGGGTGCAGAACTCACCGCTCATGGCGGCCTGGCAAAGCCGTGCTGTGATTTGTGGCATCGGAAGGAAATTCTATAAAGTTAGCAGATGAAAGAAGAAAGTTCTACGAAAATCTGCGTAGTGCAGGACACGTTTACGGTGTGGCGCGTTTATTAGAACGTTTTCACAATTTGCTCAGGATTTGAATCGTCAACATCGGCTAACGCAACGCCATTGCAAACCGCCGCGGGTGATGTCGCGGCAATTGATCCTGGAGATCGGTCATGAAACCGAGAAGTCGCATCGTGGACGCGGCATGCGCCCTTTGCGTCCTGTTGATGATTGTTGTCGTAGTGTTGCCGCCAGCAGCGCCGGTTCGTGCAACGGCGGGAGATTGCAGCCACATCTAAGTGGTGTTGACCGCCGGTAAAACTGATCGATCCAGCCGTGGCGCGCAAGCCATGTGGCAATGGCTGACGGGGCGATTGAGTTGGACCGAAACTCTGAGCGCAACCGTCAACTCGACAAAAGTCGCTCCACATTCGCCACGAATGTTTTAGACGCCGGCTCGCGGCCAAGCAGCAAATGATTTTCGCTATCCAGTCCCACAAATTTTGCGCTCGGGTTGGCTGCAGCCAGCGCCCGTCCAGTGGCAAGCGTAATGCGGCGGTCACGCAGACGGTGAAGCACCAGCGGGCGCGCCTTCAGTGATGAAAGGCATTTGCGCACATCAATTTCTGCAAACGCTTGGAGGAATTGAATGGCATTTTCAGCTGATGTGGTTTGACGCTGGAACTCGTCGAACCAAGCCATCTCCTCTGACGTGGCGGCGGGCATAAATGCTTGTGAGAAAATGTGCCGATAGACGGGATCATCTCGACCCCAGCCGGCTTGGGTGAGCGTCATGATCGCCTCACGTTCGCGCACATCGGATGGTGAGACTGCATGACTCCACCCGGCGGCATAGCCGCCAAACAAAATAAGACGCGTGACGCGCTCGGGGTGTCGGGCGCCATGTTCAATGTGTGCTCAAAGGTGACTGGCGAACTGCCTTGAGGAGGGCGCGTCGGCCTAATCGCGGGAGTTGCCGCCCAAGAATGCGTTGAACGCTGACGGAATGCCTGAGGCCGAACCGCTCACATCTTCTCGGTCCACTCCCGCGATGACCCCCAAAATCGCAAGCACGGCAAATTTAAGCAGCATGCCGCGGATGAGATGCAAAACCACCAGGCCCGCCGCTAAACCGGCCACGCCCGCGTAAAGCGTGTTAGGCGCTTCAAAGCCAAGATACTTATCGCCAACATAAAACCCTAAAACAAAGCCGGCCACGCCGCCAACAATGGTGAGAATGGTCCGAAGAGAACTGAGCATTGTGGCCTCCGTCAATGCGCTTGGTCGCAGTTTGGATTCAGTCTTACCCCGTCAATTCAACATTATCCATGCGCTTACATCAAATAGTGGGGTGCTGGCTGGCCGGCCGTCAGCGTCGTGGAATCAAGACGTTGTTCAGGTCGCGCTGAGTTTTTGTTCCACACCATCCCAAATGACTTGTGCGATGTTGGGTCCGCCTAAATCAACCAGCTCCCAGATCAAGGTCGGGCATGTGACGTTGATTTCTGACAAATAGCCGTCGATGAGGTCCACGCCGGCGAAGAAGATTTTTTCCTCGCGTAAGAATGCTGCGACGCGTTCAGAGGCGGCGCGCTCGCGTTCTGTCAGATCGGCCGCCACGGCCTTGCCGCCGGCATGGATGTTGGCGATGAACCCGCCTTCTTTGGGGCGTCGCCCCAATGCGGCGATGACTTTGCCGTCAACCACCATCACCCGTTTGTCTGTGGTGGTGACTCCGGGCAAAAACTGCTGCGCCATGACCGGTTCGCCAGACTCAACGATCAATTCTTCCACTTGGCGGCGAAAATCGGCGGCTTCGGAGCGCCGAAATATTCCCTGTCCCGAGAACAACGACAGTGGCTTGACCACCGTGTCGTCCTGAGTATCGGCGAACGCAAGAATATCATCCGCGTTCGCTGAAATGACCGTGGCTGGCATCAAGTCATAGAGGGCCAGCGCCGCCATTTTCTCGTGGACATTGCGGATCGCCCTAGGGTCGTTGACGAAAAAAGGCTTTGCGCCATCCCGCCGCGCGCTGGCCAGCACAAAGGTGTTGACGTGATACCGCACATCATAAGGCGGTTCTTGACGCACCAGCACCACGTCCATCTGCGACAAATCCATCAGTTCCGACGGGCTCAGTTCGTGGCGTTTGTCGCCTCGAACAAGAGGAGCGGCCACTTTGCGCGCGTGGGCGCGTGCGCGGCCTTGATCAAAAACCGCCTGCTGCGGTGTGAAGATCCACACTGCATAGCCACGCTCTTGCGCCGCGATAATGAGTGCAATCGTGGAATCACTTGAGAAATCCAAGCCCTCAATGGGGTCCATTTGCACGGCAATTTTCATGGATTGTCCTCAAGCGGCGCGAAGAGTTGGGGCGTCTGGGTTAGGCTGGGCTCGCCAAGAAGGTCAAGCGCTCAAACGTTTTGGTGGAACGAACATCACGCATTGCACCGCGTGTCCAAGCCGATTATGGTCCCGCGCTCGGTGCGGGTATAGCACAATGGTAGTGCAGCAGCCTTCCAAGCTGAGGATGCCGGTTCGATCCCGGCTACCCGCTCCATTGATTGGATTGAGGTTTTTTGTGTTCTAGGGCGCGGCCTACTCAATCTGGTCTGCACTCCGGAAAGTTGTCAGGTCTTTGAGTTATCCCCGGCTCCAAGATTGGAGTCTAGAGATGGGCAAGAGGTTCAAGCCTGAAGAGATCATCGCACGTCTTCGAGAGAT